>JAEWZB010000089.1 GCA_023395515.1 Bacillota bacterium | reverse complement strand
AATATCTCTGCATACTCCCCCAAATTTATCAAAGGCGGTACGGGCATAACCTACAATTACTACATCATTTGCATTTCTAGTCATTATTTAAACCTCCTAAATATTTATAAGTTAATTCAATATTTTTAAGTAAAGTAATGCATATTGGCTTACTATCACCCTCTCATTTATATTTCTGGAAGCTAGTTAGATCCCGAAATATATAAAAATTAGCTATTATATGGCACTGTTATGCAAAAAGCGTGCCAGGCATTTCAGGTTAAAATTCCAGTTAGTATTAAGACCACTTAAGAGCCGTATATCCCGCTATAAATGAATAAGGTGATAATAGTTTAGCCCGAAAAACCGGTCCTCTTTTTTATAGACAATTAGGTCAGTCCTGAATTTTTAGTTTCATAGCTGGTAAAACGTTTTGGAAAATTCCATAAAAAAACCCGGAATCAACTAAATACTTAATAATGATTCCGGGTTTTACTACTTATTTTTCTCCTAACCACACGTGCTTGGCATCATAATAAATCAAATTTTTTCATCATACGGTAGAGGGTGCTTTTTGATACGTTTAGTATTTCTGCGGCGGCCTTACGATTATCATTACATTGCTCCAGTACAGAAATTAAGACTTTTTTTTCTTCAGACTCCAGCTTAGATTGTAAAAATCCTTGATTTTCATTTATCTCTTTACTTTCATATCTTTTTTGTAAAGCCAAAGGAAAGTCCTCGGCTTCCAACACACAAGTACTGCTAAAATTTATGGCTGACTCCAGGGCATTGATTAATTCCCGTACATTCCCGGGCCACTCATAAGCAACTAACATTTCTACCGCTTCCGGGCTAATATTGGCGATGGAACGATTTAATCTTTTATTGAGGGTATGAATAAAATGATCAATTAAAAAGGTTATATCATTTTTCCTTAAACGCAGAGGCACCGTATTAAGATTAATGATATTAAGACGATAATAGAGGTCTTCTCGAAAACTGCCTTCTTTAATTAGGGTTAAAAGATCCTGATTAGTGGCGGCAATCACCCTGATGTCAACTTTAATCACCGATTCACTGCCTAAGCGCTCAAATTCTCGCTCCTGTAATATCCGCAGTAATTTGGCCTGCATAGACATGGGCATATCCCCGATTTCATCCAGAAAAATAGTGCCGCCATTAGCCAGTTCAAACTTCCCCATCTTTCCACCCTTACGGGCTCCGGTAAAAGCTCCGTCAGTATAACCGAATAATTCCGATTCCAAAAGGGTATCAGGTATAGCGGCACAGTTTACTTTTATGAAAGCCTGGTTGGAACGATTACCATGATAGTGTATAGCCTGGGCCACCAACTCTTTTCCGGTACCGCTTTCCCCTGTGATTAAGACCGAAGAAGGTGAATCAGCTACCCTTAAAATACTATTTTTTAAATTCCTAATTTTCGGATCCTGCCCTATAATGCTATCTATCCCTTTACTCAAAAAGTTATCTGTACAATTAAAATCATCCTTATAAGTATTCAGTTCCATAATAGCTCGATCAAGATTAACCATGATATCCCGAATTTGGATACGAGATATTAAATCAATATATTCCGAACCAAATTTTCGGTTTACATCTTGGGAGCTTAAACTAAAATAGCGGGCACAAACTCCTACAAAACGTCCCTGCCAATATACCGGCCTTCGTGAAGTTATAAAACCCCGGTTATTATTATAATAATAAGACAACGGTTCATATTCTCTGGTCTGTTGAATTCGGCTCACATTATCATCTATGTCAAATTCTTCATAAAAATGGCCAATTAACTCTTCCTTAGTCAAGTTGTTATACATGGCATATGAATCACTTACATATTGAATAATGCCCTCCTTATCCACATATATGAAGCCTTCGTAAGGACTTTCCAATAGCATATAAATAAGCTCATTATCCTTAGTATAAATTGGGAAATTTTCTGATTTATTTTCAGGTTCCGACATGACTCTTACCTCCTTACCGGCTATTAATTAAAAATTCCATCCGCCCTCATAAACTGGTTAGCAACAACTATTTACTAAGTACTAGCACTAGGAAATTAGTTTAATATACCAATTGTCTGAAGATAAAAAGCCAATAATAAAAGCTTGTTTATACCTTATATCAAACCCTTACTGCTCATTAAATTTCTCATGGGATGATAACTATCTTCAAACATTTTTATAAAAGCCTCAAAATTCCCGCATAAAGTTTGCCGGCCATTGCCCAGGTAAACATTTAAGGGATCAATGGTACGCATAATTACGACCTGTTCCTCAGTAGGCAGTTCCGTTTCGCATAAATTAGGGGAAACAGCTAAATCCCATGGTATAGTGGCTTTAAGCTTGCTTAAATCTACCCCGGGATGAATTTTTTCCAGGTACATTTCCCGGGTCTCCCGGTCAAACCTGTAAAGCCCCATGTTGGTTACAACCGCTACCGGACCTCCCCCCCTTAAACCCGCCTTTTCCCGGGCATTAGGACTACCGTCCAGATAGCCGGGCGAAGTAAGATAATCCAATTTATTAACAAAATTACGGCCGTCTTGGCGCATCATAATAACGGTGCGGTTCGCAGATGAAGCAATATCATTAGCTCCGCCACTACCGGCCAAGCGCACCTTGGGTTTATAATAATCATCACCAATAGCAGTAGAGTTTAAATTGCCGTATTTATCTATTTGCGCTCCGCTAATGCACCCCACATCCACAAAACCACTTTGCTGTAAACCCATTACTTCCCGTTGACTACCGGCATAATAAGCACGTTCACTATTGGCCGCACAATTTACGCATAATTGCAATCTCAACGGAGCCGGTCCAACTGCTCCATACTCTACCATCATATTAAAATTCGGAGCATGGGTACATTTAGCCACAGTCGCAGCTAACAACGGCATTCCCACCCCTATAAAAGCCAGTTCTCCATCTTTAATTTCTCGTGCTACTGTAGCAGTCATCAATTCATTTAAAGTGTAATCTTGGGCATACTTACTCATTACTATCACCTCACTTCTCCAAATTTTTGATACTTATGTTCACTTAGTTTCAGACGATTTAGCCGGCCGTAGCCCACCATTTCACAATATTCATTCCAATCCTTAGTTCCATGTATATACTTGGCAGCCCATGCCTCATAGCCCTCTTGAGTGGCGAATTGTTTATATACATCCAGACCATAGGGCAAATCATGGTGGTAATAGTAGGTTGTTTCACGCCAGTGCGCACCAAAAGGAGCATGTACCACAGCATCTACATAATAATAAGGAATGGTAGTCAGATTAGGCATACGCCGAATTTCTTTAGAAGTTACAATTTCCTCTACACTGACAATTACATGTTTTGCTGCTCTGGCTAGCGTATCTGTGTTTCCATAAATGCCCAGACATTGAACATTGCCAATCTCATCGGCACGTGCTGCGTGAATAACCGCCACATCAGGATAGGAAGCCGGTACCATTGCTACCGGGCGGCCGGTATAGGGATCATCTATTATTTTTATTTTCGGATTATATTTAATAATATCTGCACCTAGTTGTGACCTGGTTCCGATAGAATCAAGGCCCATAGAAGCCGCCAACCATCTCATGGCGGCTGCATAATTGCTGTATTCCTCAACTTCCAGGGGACGGGGAATTCCTTGTTCTACTGCCCGTCTAAAAACCGTATCCGGGCCTTCTATGCCTCCCCAATTGTAGGCCATTTCTATTTTTCGTATCAAGCCGGAACCAATAAGAACTGAGGACATACCAATTTGACTGGTAATAACTAAATCAATGTTTTTGATACGATCTCTTTGCCGGACCATTTCCCACATTAAAGCCGCCGGAGCAGCACTCACCGTCATTCCTAAATAACAATCTTCTTGTACAAACTTAAATATAGCTTCTTTAGCTGTCATTATTTTATAGGCAGGGGGTTTAGCCCGTCCTTCATTAATAGGCATTGGTTCAAAAAGCATTCCGGTATCCTCCTTCACTAATTACGAATTTTTTAACCCTAAATTAATTTAAGCTTTCTCCTTTACCGGCCGGTAAAATTAGGTTGGCGTTTTTCTAAAAACGCAGTTACGCCTTCCTTTTTATCTTCCGTGGCAAATAAGAAGGCAAAGGCTTTCTGTTCATACATAAGACCGGTAGGTAAATCTGTACTTATAGCATTTTTCAGACATTGTTTGGTTACTTTAGTCGTTAACGGCGATTTGGCCGCAAGCTTAGCCGCTAAATTTTTGGCTTCCTCCAGCAACTGTTCTCCCGGTACCACTTTAGTGATTAGCCCAATCTTCATAGCTGTATCGGTATCAATAGGATCACCAGTCAAAATCATGTGGGTTGCCCAGCCAATTCCAACTACCCTAGTTAGCCGCTGGGTTCCCCCCGCAGCGGGAAATAAGCCTAAATTAGATTCCGGTACTCCCATAATAGTCCCTTCAGCTGCGATACGTATGTCGCAAGTTAAAGCTAATTCACAACCTCCGCCTAATGCCAATCCGGCCATAGCTGCAATAACCGGTTTATTAAAACTTGCTATTTTATCCATCATCTGTTGGGTTTTATCAATAAATTTTTCACATTCTACCGCATTAACCGTGGACATATAGGCGATATCCCCTCCGGCTACAAAAGCTCTCATCCCCCCATAAAGGATAAGGCATTTGACTTCATCATCTTTTTCAATTTCCTCCAATAAAACTATTAATTCATCTACCATGGCTTCATTCATAGCATTTAAAACCTGGGGACGATTAAAATTTATGATTCCTAGGCTATTTTCCTTTTCATAGTGCAAAGTCTGCCAATCCATTCCATATCCTCCTTCTAAATATTGGGCAATAAAGTAAGACTTGATTCAGGTGGAGTTTGGACTCCATCTGAATCTTAGTCACACGGATCCAGGGACTTAGCTGCCCTTGGGCACCCGCCGCCCATAGAGGCGGGGGTCTTAGGGCAGATTAGTCATCGGATAAATATAATGCGACTAGGGTAAACATTTATAATACCTTCATAAAATCCTTATTGAACAAGGTAATAGTATATTCATTTAGATATATGCAAAAGACATGCCAACTCTTTTCCTTAATTAGACCTGGTATTATGGCAGGCTATAGCTCCTGGTTTAAACCCCCCACTTAAACTAAGGTGTCAAAATTGACACCCTTAAGTTAATTTTGAACTTCCTTCTCTTAGTACCCATTAAATTATTATTAAAAAAATACCCTGCAATACCTATCACAACCTCCTAGTATGGATAAGCTTAAATACACAACATACCTATTGGTTAAGATATAAACTTTTATTACGCTGGCATAACTTTTGCATAGTTTATAACTTAAATAATAAAAAGCTATAGATAAAAGAGCTTATATTATGAATGCCAGAATTATTGCTATACTGGGAATGGAGGTAATACATTGAGAATTGCAGTTATCGAAGGTCAGGGGGGAGGTATTGGAAGAATCATCGTAGAAAAGTTGCGTAAGGAATTGGGCTCCAATTGTACGATTATTGCTCTGGGAACAAATTCTATAGCAACTTCGGCGATGCTTAAAGCTGGTGCTAATGAAGGCGCCACCGGTGAAAACGCTATTATCCAGACGGCCAGAAAAGTTGATCTTATTCTGGGTTCCGTAGCGATTTTAGCCGCCAATGCCTTTTTAGGGGAGCTAACCCCCCCTATGGCTGAAGCTATCGCCTCTGCCGATGCTTATAAAATCCTCCTGCCCCTGAATCGCTACAATATTGAAATTGCCTGTACAACCGATGAACCGCTCCCCTTACAAGTTGACTTTTTAATCGAAAGAGTAAGGATATTTGCTCAAACTAAGAAAGGTGTTGATAATCATGTGCTCTAATATGCCTCCCCTGGAACTTGCGATTCAATTTCACGGCCATATTTCCCCGGATTTATTGATGGGGGTTAGGGTAGCCGAATTTGCCCTTAAACAGTTGCAGGTGGACCATGATGAAAGTGACGATCTGCTAGCCATTGTAGAAAATGTCTCCGGTGGAGTTGATGCTATTCAGTCCATTCTGGGGTGTACTCTAGGAAAAGGTAATCTTATTGTCAAGGATAAGGGTAAATTTGTGTATACCATTGCCAGTCGAAATAAAAATACAGCTATACGGATTGCGCAGCATTATAATGCCTTAAAAACTCCTGTAATGGAAAACTTTTATAGATGTGCAGACTCGATAAATCCCACCGCTGCACAAACTAGTGAATACGAAATGCTGTTGGGGCAAGTTTTTGAATTTATCATGACCAGTAACTTCGATGACCTCTTTAAATGGGACAAAATTGAGGATTTTAGCTTTCCCGCCCCCGCAGCAAAACATAAACCGATTCTGCCCTGCTCCGTATGTGCAGAAGGGGTCATGGAAGTACACGCAGCACGGACCGAAGAAAAAGTCCTCTGTCCTGACTGTAAAATTTCATTGGGAGGTAAATAACTGATGTGTGAAGCCAATGTTTATATGAATCGGAATGGTCAAGAGGAACTAGCGATGGAAAAGGTTGACCGCTTAGTGCCGGGAGATGAAAATAATATTTTTATGGAAAATATCTTTGGTGAACGCAAGGTTGTTAAAGCAGAGATAAAGGAACTGCAATTAGTACATCATCGCATTATTCTGGAGGAAATGCCGGTATCAACTACTCCTCGCAGTCCCGAAATCTGGATAAACTTAAACACAGAACATGGTCATTTTCATGCCGGGGAAGAAATCTCTTTACATTTGCTGAAGGGATATAATATGAAAGCTGACTCCCCGGCAGCTTTTTCTCATCCCCGCTTATTTGTGGTAGATCAGGAACAGAAAAGAGAATTTCCCGTTACCATTAGTGAAAATAAGGGTGAAGTTAACCTGGGCAATGAAGCTGATGGCCTCTTGCAGATTTTTGCCCATGAGAGCGGCGAGCAAGAGCTTTATGCTGTTATTTGGATTGAAGTAGGTCACCATCACCACCATAGTATAGAACCTTTAGGCTTACCCCTGGAGATTCTGCCGGCTCATAATCAACATGCCCGTATGGGTGAAAACTACGAAATTCAAGTTTTAAAAAATGGGGTTCCTATGCCGGCTGCCGCAGTTAAGGCCACTTATGCTGCAACTAACAGTGCCGATTACCCCCATCGGTTAATTACTGATCAGGAAGGGAAAGCCCGTATCTTTTTATCGGCCCGGGGCAATTATCTTTTTTCCGTCTGTGACGAAAATATCATCAGTACCTTTACCCTAATAAAGAGCTTCTAAAGTATTAAAAATCAAAGCCGGAAATCTAAAGCTGGCTTTGATTTTTCTTATTTCTGATAAATTTCTTTCTTCCTTAATCCGAGGTGATTTTTTATAACTTGGCATATTTTTTGCATATTTTAAAAGCACATACTAAAAAATTTGCCAATAAAGGAGATTGAATATGAATACAAGGATTACTGATATGCTGGGAATTGACAAACCTATCATATGCGGGGGGATGCTGTGGCTGGCTACCCCTGAATTAGCAGCCGCCATATCTAATGCAGGAGGGCTGGGCAATATTACTGCGGCTAATTATAATTCCGGTGAAGAATTAAGGACAGGAATCAGAAGAGCCCAGGAATTAACCAAAAAACCCTTTGGTATAAACATTACCTTGTTACCTTCTTTAAGGATTACGGAAAAGGTTTTAGATGATTTTTTTAGGGTATGTTGTGAAGAAAAGGTAGGCGCAATTGAAGTTTCGGGAAAATATGCTACCCAATATCTGGACATGCTCCATGAGGCAGGTATAAAGGTGTTCCACAAAGTGGGATCGGTAAGACACGCTTTGAAAGTTGAGGAATTAGGTTATGATGGAGTTTTTGCGGCGGGATGGGAAGAAGGCGGACATCCCCTAAGTGATGATGTAACCTCCCTAGTCTTATGGCCCCGTGTAGTTGAATCAGTTAAAATCCCCGTAGTGGCCACTGGTGGTATTGCAGATGGGAGGGGTTTGGCCGCTGCCCTGACTTTAGGAGCAGAAGGGGTTATGATGGCTACTAGATTTATAAGCACTAATGAATGTCATGCTCATCCTAATATTAAGCATGAACTAGTTAAGCGCCAGGAAATGGATACCACCTTGATTGATAAAAAGTTTAATTTACAGGGACGCGCCTTAAAAAATGAACTTGTTGAGCAAATACTGGAACTGGAAGCAAAAGACCATGTGGAATTTGCGGATGTCTTCCCCTTAATAACCGGGCAAAGAGTTAAGCAGGCCTGGATTGACGGGAATGTGGCTAATGCTGCTTTTATGGTAGGCCAGTCCCTAGGCTTAATCAAAGAGGTAGTAAGCTGTCAGGAATTACTCGATAATATGGTTTTAGAAGCTGAAACAGCCCTCCAAAGAGCAGCCGGACTTTTTTAATTATATTATTAGTTATTAAACATAAGGAATGCGTAGTCGTAATATGCGGGAGACCACAGGTCTCCCCTACAACGTCAGTATATCAATTGTAGGGGTGCATCTTTGGTCGCCCGTTTCTACACACTCATCTACTGTTGAGCAACATATAAAAAATGCGCAGTTGATTCCATTATCTGAAATACAACCTGCGCATTAATTTATATTAGCCGAACCTACGCTCTTTACATTAAAGATTTGGTCAGTTCGGGTAGTATTTCCTTAAGATCAGCCACCATGGCATAATCGGCCATCTGTAAAATAGCAGCATTTTCGTCGTTGTTTATAGCTACTATAGTATTAGCATCACGTATACCAACCGTAAACTGTACTTGGCCTGATACCCCCAATATTATAGCTAACTGCGGTTGGCATATCTTGCCTGATAAGCCTACTACTCTATCTTCCGCAAGTAGTTTTCTATCAGTTGCTACCGGTTTCGAGCAGGCTATTTGCCCTCCTAAATTTTTAGCTATATTATTAACCATTTCCAAATCATTTTCTTCTATACCCTGTCCTACAATTACTAAAACCTCAGCCGCGGTTATATCCACGGTGTCTCCTGCGTTACTGCGGCTGTCAATCAGCTTTAATGGTGAGACCCCCGCTTCGATCTCCAGTTCTTGAACACTGCCACCTTCCCCGTTTAAAGCCGCTTCAAATGAACGGGGGTGCAAAGCTATGACCTGCCGGGCACTTTCGATCTGTTGAGTAGCAATAACTGCTCCACTTAAAGCATTCCTACTGCATTGAATCTTTCCCTCCACCATTACTAAATTATTAACATCAGTCAGGCAACCTGCCGATAGTTTTTGCGCTAATCGCCCGGCTAATTCTTTACCCCTGCGGTTGGAAGCTAAAATTACCGTGGCGGCATCCAACTTTTTAGCCGTTTGTGCCAAGGCTGCTGCTACGGCGGCAGTATCAGCCGCATTAATATTTTCATTTTTTATATGAAATACTGCGGCTCCCTTACGGGCTAATTCTCCGGCTTGGTCATTATTGTTAATGCAAAGGGCTTTTACTGCTAAATCGCTGTCTTTAGCTATAAATTGGGCTGCCGTTAGCAGTTCTGTGACTAAAGAACTATTTTCACTGTATATTAATAATGCTGCCATGTCCTTACCTCCCTATAAATCCTTCCGTCCGCAAAGCTGCTGCTAATTCACTTACATCTTTTACGGTAATATTTTTCCGGTTGGTGTCTGGTGCTAAAGTGCTTATGGTTTTTACCAGCTTATCACCGGCTAGTTCCAGGTCCAGATCATCCAATTCCAATATTTCTTTAGGTTTTCGGCCTGCTTTTAATATCTGGGTAACCGCAGGAATACGTGGTTCATTAATATCGCCCAGAACGCTTACCACAACAGGTAACTGTACTGCTAAAACCTCTTCCCCATCTTCCAGTTGACGGGTAATCTTGGCTGTCTGCCCTTCTAAAGTAATCTGGCTGGCATAGCCTACTTGAGGAAGCCCCAATAATTCTGCTACCCGGGAACTTACCTGTCCGGAGTAATTGTCACTGCTGCCTTCTCCAAATATCAGCAGACCGACATCATCAATCTTTTTAACGGCGGCGGCTAATATAGTAGCAATTTGGGCGCTCTCCATATTATCAATGGCATCATCTAAAACTAAATAAGCTTCATCTGCACCTATAGCCAAAGCTTCTTTTAGAGTTTCTTCTACTTCCTCATTACCGGCCGATAATACCAGTAATTGGTGCTCCGCAGCCTCTTTTAACTGTATCCCTAGTTCCAAAGCATTTTTATCAATTTTTCCAATAGCATAAGGTACCCCTTCCATAACTGGTTCCCGATTTCTGATTCTTATCTGTTGTACATCAGGTACTTGTTTTACCGCTACAACTATGTTCATTCTTTGTAAACCCCCTTAATGTTTTATAGTTGTTATATATAATTCATGGTCTAACCAAATCTGAATTGTACCCCACTGCCCCCATTAGGATAATTCCACTCTAATAAATCCTCTCCACATGCTAACAGGCAGGTTCCGCATTCCAGACAGCCATCTTTGCTTACTACTACCTCACCATTTTCGTTTTGGCTATACAAGCCGGCTGGACATACTAGAACAGCTTTTTTTAAGCGATGGTCTTTTTCTTTACCCGCCACAATTTTTATATGAAACTCTTGGTCTTCTTTAAATACATCTAATCCTAATTTGGCTTTTAATCCTATTATTTCGCTCATATTTTCATCATCCTCATTCCTAGCTTGGCGAGACTCCATACTTCACCTATGCTCATATGTCGCTTAATAGAAGCAAATATTTTTTCCTTAGAACCGGCTGGAACTGCATAAAGATCCCGCATAACATTACCGGCCAATTCCGGAATATGGTTGAAAAGGGGAGGATAATCTAATACATCTAAAGATTCTTTGAAGTTATTAAAATCACTTAAAACAAAACTATTTTTCAGCAGAGTCTCATAGCCGGCTAATCCAGCCTTCGTAAAGTCGTTTTTCTCCTGAGCCTGTATAACCGCCTGGGCCGCATAGTAGCCACTAGCCATGGCATATTCCATACCTCTAACCGTAACCCCAATATTCATGGAAAACCCAGCCGCATCACCAGCTACTAAAATTCCATTTCCATAAAGTTTACCCATAGCTTTTAGCCCGCCTTCCGGGATTACATGAGGTGAATATTCTACCGTTTCTCCGCCTTTGATTAGGCGGGCCACTTCCGGTTTTTGCTTGAAATTATCCAATAGCTCCGGGGCTTTTATAGGTTCTTCTTCAGTTAGGGCGTCAATTCCCACCACTATACCCAGGCTTAAACTATCCTTATTAGTATATAAGAAGCCCCCGCCAAATTTGCCGGCCGTTACATCACCCATAAAAAGCCGGGCCAGACCTTCATTACCGGCTAGATTAAAGCGCTCTTCTATAAGGGCCGAGTCAAGTTCTATTATTTCTTTGAATCCTACCGCAAAGTTTTTGGATAAAGCCGGTTTACGTAATCCCGCCTTTTGAGCTATAAATGATAGTACTCCATCACAAGCAATAACTACTTTAGCGCGGAGTTCCTCGCCCCCCGCCCATACTCCTTTAACCTGACCGTTTTCCATTATAAGATCGTCCACTCGACTCTTACTGACAATCATGGCTCCTTTTCTTTCGGCCTGTTTAGCCAACCATTTATCAAATTTTCCCCTTAATATACTGTAACTCTGGTAAGGTTCAGCACTAAGCTCCGAGCCATCATACCTTACGGTTATAGAACGCTCCTTATCCATGATACATACTTCCTCATGAGCAATGCCTCTTTCCCAAGGAGCTTTCTTCCATAAATCCGGGAAAAGATCTCGGATAGGATTTATATAAATCCGCCCCCCGGTAACATTCTTAGCTCCCGGATAGTCGCCTCTTTCCAATAACAATACTTCCATACCGGCTTCAGCTAAAGTATAAGCAGAGGCTAGACCTGCTAAACCTGCTCCAACTATTATGGCATCAAATTCCTCCATGCTCTGTCTCCTCCTTTCAGGTCATTCTTGGAAAGTATTCTCGTGCAGCAGCTTGGAATATTACTGAATCAACAGCTTTTTCATCCAAGCACAACACGTTTTGAGCTTTATATATGCAAATAATATGCCAAACCCATTTACTTAAAGATAAATTAGCTCTTCTGATGGGGACATTAAGGGTTATCACCGCTATTGCCAGGGTTTTATCAGCCGTTTTTTAATTCCAAGGCCATTGCCTGATTTAGCCCAGGTATCATTTTTGAAATTTATAGATTCAGCCTCGACAGCTTATTTGCTCTTATAATTAATTAACGGCGACTCAATTTGATAGAGCCGCCGTTTAAAAGTTTTTAAAATTACAGTTGTTTAACTTAGTTTTAAATTACGCATTGTCGGTATACAAGCCGTCTCTCATGAAAAATGCGAATATAGACCCGGTTGCGCAAATGAAGCCCATAAGCCCTATGGCAAATTGTAAACTAGTTGCCATGGCTAAACCGCCTAATGCGGTAGGAATAATAGCAGCAGCTAAACGGCCGCATCCCCAAGTAAAGGAAATCCCGGATGATCTGATGGCGGTGGGAAACTGTTCCCCGATAAATACGGCTAAGGCTCCAATATATCCGAAGGAAATCAAGCCTAGTATAAAGGCAAGAACCATTACATTACCTGGAGTTGCCAGATATATGAATATTAACATCATCACACCGGCCAAGGTACATCCGTAAAGATAATTCTGACGCCGGCTGAGTACAGTTGCCACCCATCCACTTACATAGTAGCCAAAAAAGCCGCCCACATTCATGCTGAGCATAATAGCAGACATGCGGGCACTAGACACTCCGGTTTCATTAACTAAGTAAGTAGGAACCCAAGCTTGTAAGCCCCAGTAGGAAACAATAAAGCTTATTACCAAACCGGCCCCCATAATGGTTGCCATTCTAAATTCACCAAAAAGGTCTTTATAACTATATTTTCTTACATTCTCACCATTGCCATTTTCCGCCTGAGCCAAAGAACTCTTATCCAAGCCAAACTTGGATTTTATCCAGGCCGGTGATTCAGGTATAGCGATAGCAATATATAAAGCTTGTAGTAAAGCTAAAAATGATATGAGGAACAAGGGTCTCCAGCCATAAATGGGAACAATGTATATATTAACTAAAAGAACTGCTCCATAACCAGGCAGAGATGCTGATTGAACAAAGGCGGAAGCCTTAGCTCTCCAGTCGGTAGGTGTAAATTCATTTAACAAGGTTGAACCTAAGACCCATAATCCGCCTAGGGCAAAACCGGCCAGAAATCTTAATACTAGTAAATGTGATATATCACTGGCAAAGGCACATGATCCTGAAAATACTGTCATCCAAACTATACAGAGTAAATAGATTTTTTTACGGCCGAACTTGTCCATAATTGGACCCCAGCAGTAGGCTCCTATTGCTGAACCTAAAAGAGTGGCTGAAGCAATTCCGCCTGCAGCAATTAAATCAAGTCCCCAGTCTTTAATTATCAATGGTAGTGCCACCGCAATTGCCATTAAATCCAAAATATCAAAGCCTTGTCCAATAAAAGCCGTAATGAGCACTTTCCACTTATACTTAAGTGGATCTACCAACTTGTAACCACCAACATATTGCTGACCATTAATAGTTTCAATTTTCGCTGTTTGTGCCATTAATGAATCCTCCTTATTTTTTTCATATTCCATTAAAGAGGTAATAAGATTAAATATTAATCCCGACTATTATCTTTTTTTAGAGCGTTTAAGTAAAAACATTTTTAGAAAATACTTAATTATGAAATAACCAGTAAGATAAAGGGCAATTATGAGTAAAGTTTCCCAGCTTTGCATAGATAACCACCTTTTTTCGGTTCATATTATCTTACTGATGCCAAGATAATATGAACTTGCTTTTTCAGACAACATTGCAACTGGAGCAGGTTTCTACCCCCAATATCTCATGTGCCTTCTGTTTTAATTCCTCCCTTCGATAATTTATTTATCCCTTACTGGCTATCTCTTTATAGGGGCAATTAAGTTTATTTCCCAAACGGAAAGGAAAAAGGTTGAAATCCGTAGTTAACTAAATAACCCGTTTTTGGCTAACTCCTCAATTTCGTTTTCCGTATATCCTAACTCCAGCATTATTTCTTTCGTATCGGAATCGGTTACCGGTTTGCCTATATGACGATATTCAGCAGGAGTTTCTGAAAATTTAATAGGATTAGCAATCTGTTTTATTTTTTGCCCATTGGGCGCAGGTACTTCAACTATCATTTTTCTTTGTTGGGCATATTCGCTGCTAAAGGCTTCTCCTATAGAAAGTACCGGTTCCAAGCATGCGTCAACATTCTTAAAAATTTCTATCCACCCGTCCCGGGACTGGGTTTTTATGATCTGCCGTATTTCTTCTTTAACGGCAGCTAAATCTTTACGTACACAGCCTCCGGAAATGAGATCTTCCCTCCCGATAGTCTGGCAGAAAGCCTTGAAAAACGGAGGCTCTAAACCCCCAAAAGATATATACTGACCATCTTTAGTCTCGTAGTAGTCATATAGGGAGCCACCATTAAGGAACATTCCCTCTCTTTTGGTTTCCTTGCCATCCATCAGGTACGAAGCTCCTACCGAAGCATTAAAAGCCAGCATGCCGTCAGTCATAGAAATGTCTATGTATTGCCCTTTACCAGTATTTTGCCGGTATATAACCGCCGCTAATACTCCTATCATGGTATTGTTGGAACCGGACGCTACATCAGCAATCTGCATACCAAAAAGTGATGGTCCCGCGGCTATGGTACCTGAGTAACCAGCTACCCCCGAAAGGGCAATATAGTTAATGTCATGCCCGGCTCTATCCCGCATAGGACCAGTCTGCCCATAACCGGTCAAAGAACCGTAAATTAACCGGGGGTTAATCTTTTTTAAGCTCTCATAATCTAGCCCCAATTTAGCCATAACCCCAGGACGGAATTGTTCAATCACAATGTCATACTCTTCCACCAGCTTATAAATGATCTTTATCGCATTTTCATCTTTCAAATTAAGGGTCATTATTTTCTTGTTTCTGCCTAACTGGGCAGAGGCAGCCGACATCTTGGTGCCGGGAAGAAAAGGCGGCAATGTATCAGCTAAGTCGGGTCGGGATGCAGAAACAATTCTAAGTACATCTGCTCCCATGTCAGCTAAATTCATGGTGGCGTAAGGGCCAGGAAGTAATGTAGTAAAATCTAGTATTTTTAAACCATTTAATGCTCCAGCCATTTTTTCCCCTTTCATATTTTGACAAAGTTAGGTCTTTTTCTGAAATTGATACATAGTCCTAAGCAATAAGCTTCTTATTTACAAGCCATTCATCTATAAAAGATTGCCGCTTTTGCTACACCTCCTAAATATGAAATATAAATCTTATACCTGTTTAAATGCCTGCCGATTAAGAGCCTAAATCTCATAACTATGCACCTTGATGATATGTATCTATTAATATTGCAATATTCATGCCATTATCTAATAAAGCTTCCCAGCCCATTTCGGCCTTTTTCAGGTATAAGTTTTTCCCTTAAAATTGGTTACCGCAGAATTTCTAATTATAAAAAATTATTAGGTCGGATGGAGATGGTTCCAGTTATGAAAAGACTAGGTTCATTAGTGAACCCAAGTAAATATGCTTAGCCCGGCATAAAAATAAACAGTCTCAGTTGGAGGGGAAGTCTAACTGAGACTGTTTGATGGGGGGTTGATGAGAATATTTTATTGATAACAAATAAGAAATACTGTACTTTATATAGTTAGGTTATTTTTGCCGATATTTTTTCATAAGATCATAGCCACGATACAGGGCTTCAGGTGGTTCATACAGGTCATCTTCCGGTCTTTTTTCCAAAGAGCGAGAATTGGTCGGACATGTGGTAACACAAAGACCGCAACCGTAACATTTTTCCGGATTGAAACTCACTTTCTCGTCTATGATTTCATTAGCCTTGAACACACACCTTTCTACGCATTTCCCACAAGCAATACATAATTCTTCATTGTGTATACAGATATAATCATTCTGATTGTTCAGACTAGGCCCGGGGAAATAATTGGCCGCAGTAGTGACACCACAGCAACATGAACAACAGCTGCACATAATTTCCGGATTCTGAGAATTGGACACATTAATAACTAATCCTTCCCGATCATTTCTTTTCAGACCTTCTAAAGCTTCTTCCAGAGTTATATAACGAGCACGTTCATGTTCGACATAGTAATCTCCCGTTTCATCAAACATCAAACATGTTTCGATAGGATGAGTACACCTTCTCTTGCCCAGAGTTTCAAGTAAACCCCGACATGCACAGTTGGTTACTGCAATTCTTTTTTTACTTTTTAAAATAGCTTCAGCATCATTATAAGGCAGAACAACACTTCCCGCCGTTAATTCATTATTTATGGGAATAGTTCTAAAAAGAGGCGTGTCAGTGGAATTCCAAAATTTCATCATATGTTTTCCATAGTATTTAGAAAACTTCTTGGCCACATCAGGTTCGAGGTTAAGTCTATCAGAATTAATCTCGAAAATGCCATGAACCATGGGCATTATTCTATATTTATTTATACCCTTATTATCTTCTAAGTGAAATACTAATCCTTTTTTAGTCATAAGTTCTAACCGCTCTGCGACGGCCACCGGATCTTGGCCTATTTTAGATGCTACTTCTTCCGGAGTTAAAAATCTATCCTCCATCTCTAAATACATCTGGGCATCTTCCGGATCAAAAAACCATTGGAGCAGCTCTAATTCCTCACCAGTTTCGGTAGCTGGATACCCAAAGGCTAATCCATCTAGTTTTTCCCGCAATTTTGAATATAAGTCCATTTTGCCATCCCTTTCTTATTTTTTATTTAACTAAATATCTCTCGCAAATAACATGCCATAAATATAGTTAGGGGCGACAAGTTATGCCAGCTCCTCTATACTGCTCTTTAGTTGGAATCTAACTCCCTGCTATATCCCCTTAATGGTTCAACGTAGAACCTTAGGGGGTCAAAAACGATACATAATTTCGATTTAACCTTAACTGGGAATACGTTTCGGATCAAATTATGATATGCCTGGATAATAATTAAATCTTTTAATACCAGTTTAAACTAAGCCTAAGCCTCGGCTCACTAGTAACTTCATAACTTCAGAAGTACCCGCAAATATAGTTTGTAAACGTGTTTCTACAAAAATACGCGAGATTTCATATTCCGTACAATATCCATAACCGCCATGTAACTGCAAACATTTGGAAGATACTTCGTGAGCCATTTCGCAAATCCAATATTTAGCCATGCTTACTTCCTGCAAAATGTCTTTTCCTTGCATATGATTTAAAATAAGGGTATCGGTAAAGGTTCTGGCAATCTGCACCTGACTGGCACATTCCGCTAAAATAAATTGGGTATTTTGAAAATTACTTAATGATTTACCAAACATTTGCCGTTCTTTAACATAGTCAATAGTTAGCTCTAAAGCTCTTTCAGCTTGTGATATAGCCATTTGTACACATACAATACGTTCTTGTTGCAACTTCTTCATCAAATATAAGAAGCCTTTACCTTCTTCACCCAGCAAATTTCCTGCTGGTACCCGGCAGTCCTCAAAAAACAATTCTACCGTATCCTGACAATGGTAGCCTATTTTTTTAATAGATTTATTTCCTCTTTCAAATCCAGGTGTACCTCTTTCCACCACCATTAAGCTAATACCTTTGGAGCCTGCCGCCGGATCTGTTTTGACCGCAACTACTACTAAATCTGCCAAAATCCCATTGGATATAAAAGTCTTGGCACCGTTTAAAACATAATGATCGCCTTCTTTTACAGCTCTGGTACGCATGGCAGCCAAGTCAGAACCAGCTCCCGGTTCCGTCATAGCTATGGCTAGGATACTCTCTCCACTTACAATTTTCGGCAACCATCTTTGCTTTTGTTCTTCATTTCCAAAAGATTCAATATATGGACAAACCACCGTACTATGTAGTTGGGTAAAAACCGGCAATACCGAGCTATGGGCCAGTTCCTCTATGATAATCATATCAAAAAGAATATCGGCTCCCGTTCCGCCATACTCTTCCGGCACCCAAGGACAAAGAAATCCATATTCCCCCATTTTGGTATATAGCTCGCGGGATATGATGTGTTCCTCCTCCCATTGTTCATAGTAGGGGACAATCTCATTAGCAATAAAATCACGAAAAGCTTTTCTAAACATTTCATGTTCCGAGGTAAAGGGCAAACTTCTCTCCATTATTTGACATCCTTTCAAAATATATTTTTATAGTTATATTTTGTTTAAATTTAAATGCAATAAACATGCCACAATTAAGCTGTCCATTATATTATTTCCCATAAGAAAGACCTTGGCTCTAAGGTTTCACACTTAAGCCCCCCCGTTTCATAAATGACCTGCTCTGTGTTAAAATATAAATATATACCGTTAATCGCATTGTCTTACTAGGAGGATGAGATCATGTCAAAAGACAGCTTAAATCATATTTGTTGTGCTGACTGTACGGGCGCCTGTGATTTTTATAACATATTATTAGAATCTCCCTATGAAGGCGTTATATATGTAGATGAAAACAGGATTATCCGGTATGTAAATGATTCTTACGCCAAATACAATAATTTAACTCCCCCGGAATTAATCGGACATTATTATAATGAATTTGAAATTGACGAAAACATTATCAATCTCCAAAAAACCAGAAAATACGAACCTTATAGCTATTATTTTAATTATGATAAAAGCTTTATAGCATCACGCAGACCTGTATATAAAGACGGAAAATTTGCCGGGGTCTTGGCCCGTTATTTTAGCTTGAATTTACGGGATATAAACCGCAAATTCGGGGTAGAATACCTTGATTTAATTGCTCAAATGCAAATTAAAGAGATAATGACTAGTCTGGATAGAGCTATTATGGAACTGAATACTTACAAGGATGACTTTGATTCCATAACTAACTCAGAGAATAAAGGCATAGATTGTATCATAGGCAATAGCCAAGCTATTAAGCAACTTAAAAATAATATATTAAGAGTAGCTAATTCACCTTCCTCCGTTTTAATAACCGGTGAAAGCGGCACCGGTAAAGAGATAGTGGCTCAGGCTATACATTATCATGGCAATCGTTCCTCTAAGCCTTTCATTAAAGTGAACTGTGCCGCTATACCTGATACGCTTTTAGAATCGGAATTGTTTGGTTATGTGGACGGAGCCTTTACCGGAGCCCGCAAAGGCGGAAAAATGGGGAAGTTTGAACTGGCCAATGGCGGCACCATTTTTCTAGATGAAATTGGGGATATGCCCATGTCTATGCAGGCTAAATTACTCCGGGTTTTACAGGAAAGAGAATTTGAACGCTTAGGCAGCGAAACATTTGTAAAGGTAGATATTAGAGTCATTTCAGCCACTAACAAAGATCTTCCCGCCTTGATTAAAGAAGGCCAATTTAGAGAAGATCTCTATTACAGACTAAATATAATTTCCTTAAATACTCAACCCTTACGCCTTAGAAACGATGATATCCCTCTCTTAGTTGACTATTTCATTAAACAAATAAGTAATAAATTGAATCGCCCTGTCAATGACATAAATAATGAAGCTTTAAACATGCTCATTGCTTACGGTTGGCCTGGTAATGTCAGGGAATTAATGAATGCTCTGGAATCAGCCATTAACTTTAGCCATAGCCACATCTTAGAATTAGATGACTTTCCTTTGACCCTGCGGGAAAAACGGAACCATAAATGCACCGATGATTATGAAGGATGTTTACAAAAAAGACTGGATTTTGAGGAGAAAAAATTATTAATTACCACTTTAGATGAATGTAATGGCAGCCGCAAGGAGGCGGCCAAAATACTGAATGTATCCAAAAGCACCCTTTACCGTATGATGAAAAAACATGATCTGCTATAAATTAAGACAGTTTTTATTTTTATGTAAAAACCCGGGATCGCTTGTGTAATCGGCCCCGGGTTTTCCTTATAACAGACATTTGTTAAATACTTATAACTATAAAACCGGGCCTAAGTTCTTAAAAGCTTGGTCCATAAGCTCTTTGCGTAAATCCGGATGGGCGATGGCAATCAAGGCCTTGGCACGTTCATACATGGATAAATATTGGAGATGAGCCACACCATATTCGGTTACCACATAATCCGTGAAATATCTGGGTATGCTGGCAATGGTTCCCGCTTCGAAGGCCGGCGTTATATTGGAGACCAGGGTCCCGTCTTTCTTTTTGGCAGTCGAACGCAGGCAAGTAAATGCTCTTCCTCCCGGTGACCACAGTGCACCCAGGGCGAAATCCGGCTGGCCGCCTGAGCCGCTGATTTGTCTGGTACCAACACTTTCAACTGAAAGCTGACCGGTAAAGTCTACCTGCAGAGCTTGGTTAATCGCCACTACATTGGGATTCTGGGCAATATACCTGGGATCATTGCCCACAGATCCCATATATATTCCCACCGCCGGATTTTCCCTGCAGTAATCATACAAAGCCTGATCCCCAGCGGCAAATGTGGCAGTAGTTACCCCTTTATGCATAACCTTTTGGCTGTTGTCTACAATTCCTTTATTAACTAATTCCACCAGACTGGGAGGAATCATTTCCGTATGAATACCAATATGTTTTTTCCCTTCTATATTGGCCAGGAGTGCTTCTGTAATTCCGCCAATACCCATCTGAATGCAGTCACCATCTTTGATCATGTCGGAAATATAACCACCGATGGCTTTATCTGTTTCTGAGGGCTCCGCCCGCATAGGATATATGGGAATAGGCGTATTATTCTCCACAAAGTAATCAAATTCTGATACGTGCACCCAGTTATCACCAAAGACAGTTGGCATATTCTCATTGACCTCAGCAATGGCTAACCGAAGAACACCTTTCTCTCGGCCTTCTTTCAGCACAGATGTGGTATAGAAATTGTCCAGGCCTAAATTTATATATCCATTTTCATTGGGAGGGCAAACTTGGCGGACAAAAAACGTAAGATTAGCCGCGGCCAGATGTGGAGCCTGCCAGCCAACCTGGGGACGATAGTCGGCCAGACGGGCTGCTCCTATTTTCCGTAAAGGCGCTCCCAGAAAACCATTCACGTAATTAATATGTCCATAAGCCTTTCGGGCGAAATCCACATCCCAAAGCCGGTGGGGAGCCATCTGAACTGCATCATAATACATGCAATTCTCCAACTCCTCCCACCGGTCTAAAATAGCATTCAGCATTTCCTGAGAAGAAGTCCCGGCACCTAAGGCAGTTCCGATATAATCTCCCGATTTGACCATTTTAGCTGCTTCTTCAATAGAAATCTTCCTACTTTTGTAGTACTCTTTTACGTCCATTTTTTAAACCCCTTTCATTTTAGTATTTAGAATCTAAATATAGCTTCAAAGTTCTTTAGATTGCATAACTATAAAACATACTTATTGCTAAGTAATAGATGCAATATATATGCCAGCCCTGTAAATAATTAAGAACTACAAATATCCAGCCTGCATAAAAGATAAAAACTGGCAAATTCCCGCTTTTGAATATGATTAATTATTTACAAGAAATAGAAGACAATTATTTTGTATTACAAGGTTTGCAGGTCATTCTTGAACCATAGCGCTTCATAGTTGAACCACAAATGATAAGGGGTATTAATATTATTTTGACCACTCTTTAATTTCTTTACGAAGCCAATTCGCCCATTTTTCCATACCTTCACCAGTTTTTGCCGAGACTTCAATTATGGTAATGTCTGGATTTAGCCCATATACCCGCTCTTTTAAAAGGCTCATGTCAAAATCTGCGATGGACAAATAGTCAATTTTGTTCACTAGCAATACATCAGCCGTAGAAAACATAAGCGGATATTTAAGAGGTTTGTCATCACCTTCGGGAACACTTAAAATCATGGCATTACGCACTGCCCCGATATCAAAATCGGCTGTACATACTAGATTACCGACATTTTCCACAATCACTAAATCCATTTCCGCAGTACCTAATTCCTTAAGACCAATCTCAGTCATACCGGCATCTAAGTGACACATGCCCCCGGTCCGCAGTTGGATGGCAGGTATGCCAACTTCCTGAATACGCTCCGCATCAACTGCCGAATCAATATCTGCTTCTAAGATTCCCATCTTAAATTCATTTCTTAGCTGCTCTATAGTTTGCAAAATCAAACTAGTCTTGCCCGAGCCCGGGGAGGACATCAGGTTTAAGAGAAACGTCTTTTCTTTATGCAAAGTCTCTCTTATGCTGACTGCCTTTTTGTCGTTGTTAAAAAGAATGCTCTTTTTTACTTCAATTATTCTTACCGGATCCATTGCAACTCCTCCATTTTTTAATCTAATCACAACTTCCTATTCCACTTCCATGGATGTTACTCTGAATTCCCGCCCGGATATTAGTTCAATAGCTGGGGATTTACATTTTTCGCAGTTATACAGTAAATTATTTATATCCATTTCCGTCTCGGTACCGCATGAACGGCATTTAATCTTAGCCGGCACTTTTTGTATATTTATTTTGGCCTTATCCGCAACAGTATTTTCGGCAATCATTTCAAAAAACATCTGGGCAAAGGCAGGAACAATATCTGATAAGGCCCCCACCTCCAGATTAACCGCCTGTACTTTTTTAACATTATTTTTTTCCGAATATTCCAAGACAATCTCTAAAACATTTCTCATAATACCTAATTCGTGCATCTTCTATTTCTCCAATCTTGAGCCAGCTTTTATCCTAGCTGCTTAGAATCTGAATGAGTAAAATGAGCTTTACCCTATTTGGCATATTTTGCTATCAATTCGTCGACATCAAAAGGCTCGGTTTTCGAAGGATCTCGCCGCAGTTCGACGCCTCCATTTTCACAAACATCTAAACATAGATGACAGCCCATACATTTAGCTGCCTCAACTACAGCCTTGCCATCAATTAAAGATAAAGCCTTGAAATTACAGGCAGCCACACACTGGCCACAACCGACGCAATTATCAACATTGGTATGTCTTAAGTAACCAGAAGGAATCAAGGTAGGAATGGTAGTATAATTCACGGCTTTAATAGCATTACAGCAGCAGGAGCAGCAGTTGCATATACAGTATAGCCGGTCTCCCATAGCATCTTTGAAAAAGGTACTTTGTACATGACCTCTTTCCCGTTCAGCTTCACAAATAGCGATAGCCTCTTCTGAAGTGATAGCCCGGGGGTTTCCGGTAGTATTATGATCTAAAAGAAAGCTGTAGAAAGGCTCGCCGATCCATATACAGGTATCACGCGGATAACAGCCATTTTCCTGGGTTGATTTACAGGCACAGTCTATAACTACGATTTTATCCGGGTTTTTCAAAATAACATCCCGGGCATGTTCAAAAGGGATAATAGATTTATCCAATGTCCCTAAATCCAGATCTACATCTAAGGAAAGCAGTTTTTTAGTATCTTCCGGTCTTAATACTTTGCCATGGTATACATTAGTATCGGGATGAACCATTTTAGGCCTGATATGATTTATGGTGGCTTGCATAAAATCATCTATAGCCGGGTCTACTCCTTCCGGATAAACTAAACCCTGATCTTCTTTTTTAGGGTTTCTAACCATATGATATATATAAGTTTTATCATCCGTACCATAAAGGTATCCATCTATGAATTTGGCTTGCCCTTCATCAGTATTAGGGAACATCTTTCTAAACTCTTGTAAAGATTTCTTCATATTTTCTTTATTTTTCATGGGTTATCTCCTTTCCCGGGTATTGTCCCAACATACTACCTGCCTTTAAACTGGGGAGTTCTTTTTTCTAAAAAAGCCATAGAAGCTTCTTTATTATCTTCCGTTCCCAAAGTATATATCGACTGAACTTGTTCAAAAAGCAAGCCTGCTTGTAAGCTGGCTTCCATAGCTATATTAACTGCCTTTTTAGCAATTCTGGCTGCCATAGGAGGCTGGGCCGCAATTTTGTTAGCCATAGCCAGGGCTTTTTCCATTAGTTGATCGGCTTCGGCTACTTCATCGATCAACCTAATACGATAAGCTTCCTGAGCATCAAATTTGTCACAAGTTAATAAGAGCTTTTTAGCAGTACTGGCCCCCACTGCCCGGGTTAATCTTTGACTCCCCCCCATATCCGGAGAAACCCCAAAACTAACTTCCGGAGTGGAAAAAACCGCATCAGATGCGGCAATTCTAATATCACAAGTAAGGGCAAATTCCAATCCTCCACCCATACAGGCACCATTAATAGCAGCAATCGTGGGGCAAGTCATGTTTTCCCAATGACTCATGTGAGCATGCAGCCTGTTTACATTACGTAAAGACCATTCAGAATTAAGTTGTGACAATAGAGAAATATCTATCCCGGCGGAAAAGTGCTTACCTTCACCAGTTAGAATGACGCAAAGTATATCACGATCATTTTCAACTTGTTGGGTTATCAACTCAATTTCCGCAAACGTCTGGCTAGTAAAGGTGTTAAGAGCTTTAGGCCGGTTCATACGTACGATACCAACCGGGCCCACCTTTTCCAAAGTAAATGTTTCTAATGGTTGCATTATGTTTCCTCCTTATCAATGTGTCATAGGTTATCCCGATACTCTTATGGTAAAGCCCTAGTTCTAAAACACTAGGGCTTATTTTTTACATTACTGACAACTTCTGTTAGTAACCTTGGGCAATGGCATTGGCAATTATAATTTTTTGAATATGAGGAACCCCTTCGATTTGGGGAGACATTATAGCTTCTCTATAAAGCCGTTCAACTTTGTAATCTTTCATCAGACCATATGATCCATGAATATCCATAGCTAAACGGGTAATATCTACTGCCATAGCTCCGCAGAAATCCTTAGCCATAGCAGCATCTTTAGCAAATTTAACAAAGTTGTGCTTGGAATTAAAGTTAGCATCACTAGCAGCCCTATAAAGCATAAGCCTGGAAGCTTCCAATTTCTGAGCCATTTCTGCAATCATTAATTGGATAGCCTGAAATTTAATAATCGGCTTGCCGCGATGTAATTTCTCGGTAGCGTACTGTACCGCCAGGTCATAGGCAGCCTGGGCTATTCCCAATGATGCTGACGCTAAGCCCATTTTTCCATAACCAATACCTGACTCTAATTGGGCAAAAGCATCCCCCACCTGGCCCAACATGTTGCTTTCCGGTACAATACAATTCTTGAAATAAATGTCGTACAAGGGCTGTCCGTTCCAAGCCATCTTATCCCAAGGAGCCGAAATCGAATAACCTGCCACGTTTTCTTTTTCGATTAAAAATGTAACCAACTTCCCGCTTTCCTCTTCTTTGAAAACACAACCCATCATACCGGGAAGATTAGCATTGGAGATAAACCGCTTAGTTCCGTTTAATACCCAATTATCCCCTTCTTTACGAGCTGTGGCCGTTATTTGTTTAGGGTCGGAGCCGGTACCCGGTTCCGTAAAGGCGAAGGAGAATATTTTTTCTCCGGTTACTCCGGTAGGTAAATGTTTTTCCTTTTGTTCTTCAGTGCCAAAGGTTTCAATGATTGACATACCCAGAACATGGGCTGCTATTAGTAGCTGTACCGAACCTACTACCTGAGTAATTTCTTCCATAGCTAGAACATACCCATCATAGCCGGCTTCTGCTCCGCCATATTTAGCAGAAACAGGCAGAGCTAAAAGACCTAAATCACCTAATTCCCTAATTATCTCCATAGGTATTTCATGCTGGGCATCAATTTGATCAGCCATAGGAGCCAATTTTCTTTGGGCAAATTCACGGGCCATTTGTTTAATCATTTGCTGTTCTTTAGTCAATTTAAAGTCCATTTATTATCTCCTCCTTTTTCGGTTAGCTTTAGTGTTTTAGTTTTCAATTTCAATGCTGTCAATCATCAATTGTTGACCGGAAATAAGTTCTATTTGCTTAGATTGGCAGTTACTACATGTCTTGAGCAAGTTTTGGACGCTTATTTCAGTTTCGGTTCCACATATCTTACATTTTATAATGGCCGGTAAGCGGCTAATATGAATTTGGGCCTCAGCAGCTTTGGTATTTTGCGCGATCATGTCAAAATATATCTGAGCATACCTGGGCACAATTTCGGTAAAAGCCCCCGCTACAATGTTTATCTTCGTTATTTTTTCAGCTTCAGCTTGTTCCCCATATTCTAGAGCAAGCTCCAGAATATTTTCCATGATCGGTAGTTCGTGCAAGGTTTTATCTCCCCTCATTAGTATCCTATTGCTCGGCAGGCTCCTGATGAAGATTTTCTACAATATAATCTATATCTAATACATCCCCTTTGGCAGGATCAACTTCCGTTATAGCTGCGCCGGTAGGACAATTGGTTGCACATGCTTGACAGCCCATACATTTGTCGTAATCTACTACTGATTTGTCATCAACTAAGGTAACCGCTTCAAAGGGACAGATTTCAACGCATTTTCCACAACCGATACATTGCTCATCAATTCTTTTCGCCACATATCCGGTTCCGGCAAAAGCGGGAGAAGGGGTATATTTATGAGCTATCATTCCAGTACAGCAGCAGGAGCAGCAGTTACATAAAGCGTAAAAACGGCCAGCCATGGCATCTTTAAACCAGGCCATCTGTACATGTCCTCTTTTATGTTCAGCCTCAATAATTTCTAAAGCTTCTTCTTTAGTTATTCTTCTGGGATTGTCCAATTTGTTATGTTCCATCCAAAAGCTTACAAATGGCTCCCCAACCATCAAACATACATCACGGGGATGACAGCCTTCTTCTGCCACTTCCCGGCAAGCACAAGTCATGACACAAATCGATACCGGACCTTTTATAATTAGATCTCGGGCTAGATCATAGGGAACCATGGATTCCGGCAAAGAAGGTGCATTAAGGTCAACTTTAAGGGATACAAGTTTTTTAGCATTTTCTACGGTCAACATTTTCCCATGATAAGTACTAGTTTCTTTATGAGCCATGGCGGGAGACATATAGTCTACTGCAGTTTTTACATAGCCATCAACTTCTTGACAAATTTCTTCGGTTGGATGTATTAAGGTTTGAGGATTAGGACTAAAACGGCTTAATTTCTTTTTTATCCAATAAACATACAGTTTGGTATACTGCATATAATAGTAACCATCCAGTATCTTAGCACTTTCTAATCTATCCTTAGTGGATGGCCGGGGAAATAATTTGGTGAAAGCCTTCATTGAATCTTTAATCATATTCATTCTCCTCTCTTTTCCATTACTTAGCTAAATACTCGGCTTTGTTTATTTCTCTAGTTTATTGAGCATAAATATATTAATCTTTGGAAAAGTCTCTTAAAAATCCCCCCTTAAGCCATTTAACTTATTTCCTATAATTGTAATAAGCAAATTTTAATTATTTCATTTAAAAATTATGCAATATTCATGCCACTCTCCAAAAAGCGCCATCCTATCGGGCAACATATTAATAAGACACTATTTGCTAATGCTTTTCGGTTCAGTTTTGAAACTTCATATTCATAAATGGGTTAATTAAGATGGGACTTTAAGGGAATAATTTACACAAAAATAACTCCCTATTCGGTAAGAAAACAGGGAGTTTGAAATTACTGGTAATCTTTGATTCCACGGAGAAAAGGTATAATTCGTTAGTTGAATGTATAAATATTCTGTCACCGGACTTCGCATGGGATACACCAACAGCTTGGCTCAAGAAAAAAGGGGTACACTCCTATTCACCATCCTTGGTTCAAAGTCGTTCGAGCCTCATCCGTGAGGCTCGCCCCCTTTTTTCTCGAGCCTTCGCGGGGTGTATCTCCATGCTGCGTCCAACGGCTCCTACATATTTATGCATTCAACATGATTAGTTTTCGCAGGGGAATAAAAAATTAACCAGTAATTTTAAACTCCCTGTTTCTTACCGAATAGGGAGTTATTTTTGTGTAATTTATTCCCTTAAAGTCCCATCTTAATTAACCCATTTATGAATATGAAGTTTCAAAACTGAACCGAAAAACATTATCAAATAGTGTTTTATTAATATGCTATGCGGTAGGATGCACTTTTTAGA
>JAEWZB010000061.1 GCA_023395515.1 Bacillota bacterium | reverse complement strand
ATGCACCAGGACAATATGTAGGGGGATTAGTTGGCAGGGCAACTGCGGGAGCGGAACCTAGTAAAATACAGGAATGTTATAGTACGGGAAATATAAGGGGCAACATTTCTGTTGGTGGACTAGTAGGAAGTGGAGCCGATATTAATATTTGGAGATCCTATGTCGATACAGTTATAGAATCCCCAGAAGAGTCCATAGGAGGACTTTTGGGATCTGCTTCAAGAGTTGAAATAAGTGAAAGTTATGCTGATGGTGAAATAAAAGGTGGAATAAGAGTTGGAGGCCTAGTAGGCAGTGCAGGGTCAGTACTGATATTAAATTCTTTTTCATTGGTTAATATTTTTTCAACAGGTAATCAAGTGGGTGGTTTTACTGGTTCTAGTAGTTATACTGATTTAGAAAATTGTTATATGGCAGGGCAGCTTCAATCTAATCAAACAAACATGCTACCTACGACATCAACGAATTCATATTATGATTGCTATTATGATTGCATGGTATCAGAATATATGCCTAATAATCTAATAGAAACTGAAGCCGCAAGATTTTCAAGTGTAATGAAAAATAGGCAAGATTTTAATAACTGGGATTTTCAAAATGTATGGAATATTATGGAGGGAAATTCATATCCATTTCTAAAAAACCTGCCTATTCCAAATAAAGTTAAAACTAGGCCAATTATTCATGATAGTTTAAAGGGAGAGGGGACTTTAGAAAATCCTTTCTTAATACAAAATGCGGAACAGCTTAATTATGTTAAATATTTACCTACAAAACATTTTAAGTTGACTAATGATATAGATTTACAAAATATAGAGTGGAAACCAATCGGAAATTCTAATTTGAATTTTGAAGGCTCTTTTGATGGGAATAATTTTACCATTAGTAATCTTAAGATAAATCAACCTAATTTGGCTGCAGTAGGATTCTTTGGTTATATAAATAATTCCAAAATTAAAAATTTACACATAAAAAACGCAGATGTTATTGGGAGGACTTATGCTGGTGGACTAGTAGGACAGGCAAATGCTGATTGGACTGGAGAATATGCTATCGAAAACTGTTCAATAATGGGAAATGTTAATATTAGGGCAGCTAGTGCAGTCGGAGGGTTGATAGGAATTACATATTATTATGTTACTTTAAAAAATTGTTCTGCTGAAGTTGAGTTTTGGGGTACAAGTGAAAATGTAGGAGGATTAGTAGGGAGAGCTGACAGTAATATAATTAATTGTTTTACTGTAGGAAATATAAAATCCGAAAGCAATAACGTTGGAGGTCTAATTGGTTTGGCTGATTTTGTAAAACCTTCAGTAGTTCCTATTTCGCCCCCTGGTATTCCTACCAGACTTTATGATAGAAAAATTTGGGAGAGTTATGCTAGTGTTAAAGTAACTGGTAATCAAAGGGTAGGGGGACTAGCAGGGCAGATTACAGGGGCAGGCATAAGGATATATGATTCTTTCTCCCAAGGAACAGTAAACGCAAATGATTATGCTGGAGGATTAGTAGGCTCAATTCCCGGCTACAATACTATGAAAAATTGCTATTCTTCCGTAAATGTCAACTCTTCGGGACAGTATAAAGGTGCTTTAATTGGTTCCAACTTATCACTGACTTCTAATCCTAATAATATTTATTTCGATAGCACTATTTCTGGATTTACTACTCCAGCTATAATTTCTAGAACCAATGAAGAATTAAAACAAGAAAGCAATTATACTAATTGGGATTATACTTCCATATGGGCTATTAATGAGGGAATCACTCTTCCTTACTTGAGAATGTTACCTATTCCAGCGGAACCTAAGCCTCCAGAAGAAATACCAATGTTCGGCTTGAAGGTCGATAATGTAACCGCAAATAGCATCAATCTATCCTGGGATATGGCAGATGATTTGCTGGGCTATGATTTAGAAGTTGACGGAACCATAATAGACGTAGGTTTGACTAATACATATGAGCACCAGGAACTTCCACCCTCAACTGAACATGCATATCGTTTAAGAATCAGGGCAACCCCAGATATAATAAGCGATTGGAGCACAGAGTTAAAAGTAATAACTTTATTAACTACGCCCACTAATATTACCTCATCTTATACAGCTTCATCCATTAGCCTGCAGTGGGAACCGGTCGAACATGCTACTAAATATGAGGTTGAAGTAGATGGCATGGTGATTGACAATGGATCTGCTACCAGCTATATACACACAGATTTACCCAGTAATCAGCAGCATATATACAGGATTAGAGCAAGAAATGCTGTGACTCAGAGTGCCTGGAGTGCACCTGTTATGGTATTAAATAGAACTTCAGATTCCCCTGAAATCTATTTATTTACGAGCACCTTGCCTGAAACTTCTCATTATCCGGATCAATGTGAGGTTGTAATTGGAGCCAGCGGATTTGACGAAGTTAATGACATGTATACCATTCAATTTGAAATAGGATATGACCCCAATCAATTAGAATTAGATACTGATACTGTTTTAACTAACTGGCCTGATAATGAGGATAATCTTTATGTACAATTTTATGAGGACAAAGAAAATGGAATGTTAAGGATGATCCTATCACAACAAGGCCAAATATCAGGATACATAGGGAATTTTACCATTGCTGCATTACAATTCAAAATCAAAAATGCAGATAAACACTGGGATAAAATCATTACTATGCCTTTCATAAAAATCGTTAATTCGGGTGCACAATTTGTGGATATTCCGCCCGTTATTCCCTTGAAACTATCAGTTATTACGGATAATTAAAAATAGTGGAGAGGGGTAAATAAGAAATGAAAACACTTAAAGAAAAAATAAACCTTTTATATATAATTACAATATTATTAGTTTTAATGAGTGTATTGGGGTTACAATCCCAAGCCTTAGCTGCTAACCCTAATAGCAAAATAATCACCGATTACCGTGACAATGACCTAAACCAGTTTACAAGGCAGATTTATTTTGATGATGGCACTTATGAAGGAATTTTAAGCCAGGAAGGGGCAGTCGAACAAGTCTTAAAATATCCTGAAGAAGGTCAGGATATAAATGAGCTGGAGGTTTCTACCGGTGATAATGAACCTCCTGCTACATATTATCATCAAGCTAATGGTTTAAGCGGCACATTAAACTTAACACGAAGTGAAGTAGTTACCCGGGAAGTTGATTTAGGAACCTGGGAGACTATTAATGATCCCCGTTTTTTTAGTGAAGAACGTTCTAACACTGCTACCGTTATATATGATGCAGCAGGAAATATAGTCGAAATTACTTATTCCTGGGATAATACTAATGACCATCCAAGAATTTATATTGATGAAGATGGATATAAAGGGTGGATTGACAGAGTACGTGCTTATCAAGATGGGGGAACTCAAGTAATACCTATAGCGGGTGGCGGACGTAAAGAGATTAATGTTTGGGTAGGAGTTTATGAAGGCACTATTCAACAGCGGGAAGTGTACACCCCTAACATACAAATAAAGGAAATACATATAGGATATTATTCTGGTAGGATAAGCAAACCGGCAGAATATCATTTCCGTCAGAATTACCGCGGCTTAGTTTACCAAAAAGCTATTTCCAAATTAAACTTAGGTGATGCCCCTAATAATAATTGTGAAAAGATAGGTGATCCGGTTAATGCTGTAACTGGTAATTACTATTTGACAGAAACAGACCTTAGTGTATCAGATTTAGGAATGGCTTTGGAAATTACCCGTTACTATAACTCTCTGGCTCATAATACTTCAGGTTCTATGGGAAAGGGGTGGGGAACTAATTATGACACTTCTTTAACTATTAAAGGGTCTGGAGAAGTAACTATAGTATATCCCGATGGGCATATAGTAATATTTAAGCCTGATGGCAATGGGAAATATTCAACACCAGAGACAGTTTTTGATCAGTTAACCAAAGTTAATGATTCTCAATATGAGCTTAAATTGCAAAGTAAAGAAAAATATATTTATGGCAACAATGGCAAGCTGCTAGCCATAAGTGATCAAAATGGCAATAATATTAACCTGGAATATGACTACTCCAATCATTTGAAAAAAATTGTAGGTGCAGGCGGGCAAAGTTTAACCTTTACTACAGAAAATGGCCGGATAAAAACTATAACTGATTCTGGGAATAGAAATATTCATTATGATTATGATGGGCAAGGAAATCTTGTTCAAGTTAGAAAACCGAATGGCGGTTTATTAAAATACGAATATAATGCATACGGCCTGACTGCTGTTATAGATGAAAATAACAGAAATTTTGTGAGCAATGTATATGATGACTTTGGAAGGATTCTAAAACAATATGATGAAAACGAAAATCTTCTTGAATTCAAGTATGAATATGATTCTATTGAAGACACTAGAACCCAAGTTATAGATGGGAATTCTAATGTTAGATATGAATATAATGATCAGCTTTACATAACTAAGAAAATATTTAATGACGGTACGTATGAAGCCTATACCTACGATGAATGGGGCAATAAAAACAGTATACGAGATAGAAAAGGCAATGTTACCACATATATTTATGATGAAAAAGGTAATTTACTGGAGCAGACATCTGCAGCACCTTTTAATTATAAAACACAATATTACTATGACGATAATAATAATCTGATAAAAATAGTGAATCCAGATACAAGTACTATAATCTATGAATATGATGCCAATCACAATGTTACCAAAATAATTACTAAGATAGACCAAGCTACAGAGGCAATTAAAGAATATACCTATGATAATTATGGACGTGTTACCAGCATAAAAGATGGGGATTTAAATACTACTGTTTACGAATATGCCGGACATAATAAGCCTACCAAAGTAATTGAACCGGAAGGAAATAGTATAACTTATAATTATGACAATTTGAATAGAGTTACTGCTGCAACTACAGCTTATGGTACAACAACCCTGATATATAACCATAATGATGATGTTGAAAAAATAATTGATCCATCTGGCAATATAACTCGAACCAAATATGATCCCCGCGGAAATCCGATTAAACTTATAAAACCTGAACAATACAATAGTGCTGTAGATGATGGAGCAGGATATAGTTATGAATATGATGCCCTGGATCTTTTGCTTAAAACTACTGATCCTATGGGAGCGGTTAGTGCCGTAAAATATGATCAATGGGGAAATAAAACTAAACAAATCAATCCTAATTACTACAATTCAAGTAATGATGACGGAATAGGATTTGGCTATGAATATGACAGTAACCATCAACTAATTAAAACAATCAACCCTTCCGGGCAACAATCACGTATTAAATATGATGCTGCCGGCAATTTAATAAAATATATCGATGCCAACAATTACAATGAGCAGACCGATAATGGTTCGGGAGTAGAATATGTTTATGATCAATTAGATAGATTAGTAGAGGTTAAAGCTCCTGATGGCAATATAGTTCGCCGCTTAGTCTACGATTCTATGGGGAGAATTATTAAGGATATTGATGCAAAAGGATATTTGAGCGGTTCTAATGACACAACCAGGTATGGAATTATCAACAAATATAACCTGGCAGGCTGGTTAACTGAACGCAGAACACCTATGAAAATGGAAAATGGAAAAGTTTATTATAAAATAGAAAAATATAATTACAGCCTTACCGGGAGAATTTTAGAAGAAAGTCATTCTGCTGATTACGTTTTGGAAAATGGAGAACCTGGTTCATGGTATGCTCTCAATTATACCTATAACCAAAATGGTAAAATAACGACTGTATCAGATTCCGAAGGTGCTGGGAAATCTTATGAATATGATGGTCTTGGCCAAATAATTCAGGAAAAAACAAAAATAGATCACGAAAAATACGTAACTTCAGGTTATAAATATGACCGCTCAGGTAATTTAATTGAACAATGGGTTATATTAGATGGTTCCTCCTTGGATGGAGCCAATTCCGGAGAAGTAATAGCAAAAACTACTTTTGGCAGGGATAAAAATGGCAATATTACTAGAATAACCAGCCCGGAAGGATACGTAGACGAATTAACATATGACCTGGCTGATAGAGTGGTTGAGCATAGAAAAGAAGTAATTAAAGACCAATTCTATATTCAGAAAGAAGCTTTATTGGTTACTTTAGACCGAACAGTAGTTTATCTTGGCAATGAATACGAGTGTAAGCTGGAAATCGAACCTGATACCTATTCTACAGAACTCTTAATCGGCCTTATCTATAACTCTGATGTATTAGAAATAGTTGCGATAGAACCGCTTAATGAAGGGGTAACTTATTCTATTTCTGAAAGTAATATTTCTATTACCGGCTCAACAGAAGTATATAATGAACGTACTACCATAGCTAAAATCCGTATAAAAGCAAAAGAAGGAATAAGTGGTACTGGATATATTCTTATTGACCCTGATTCTTCCTATATTAATGGCAATGGAGAGCGATGCAAATTCACGCAAGGCTTTGGTAAAACATTAATAGTGCAACAGCCGGATATGAACAATAATAGCAAAGTTGAAATTGATGATTTTACTATAACTGCACTATTAAAAGGAATTGAAAAAGGGACTCCTGAATACAACCATAAATTCGATATTGATGATGATGGTGTAATAAATACTTCCGATTTGGATTACCTTAAAAATTGGTTAATTGATAATCGAAGCACTGTGCTGATTCCTGAAGAGCCAAAGAAATTCCTGCCCGAATTTCTTAATGGCAGTTTAGATTTAGATTCTCAGTCAGCCATTAGAGTCACAAGGTATCAGTATGATAAAGCCGGTAATCTACTTAAGGTTATATATTCCAATGGGTATATGAAACAATATGCCTATGATGAATATAATCGTCTAATAAGTCTAACGAATGAAGAGAATGCAGTTTATCGTTGGAGTTATGACGAAGTAGGTAATATTACCCACAATATATTGCCTGAAAATAATACCGGCACAGAATATGTGTATGATGTGATGAATAGGCTGGTTGAAATCAAAGATCCTTTAGGAAAAGTTATTCAAAGAAACATATATGATTTAAATGGAAACCTGATTAAGATTATAGACGGTAATGGCTATCAAAGTTCCGGCACTGATACCGGAAGATATGGGGTAGAATATACCTATGATTTAGGCGGAAGATGTATAAGTATTGCTACACCGGAATCACAAAAAAACGGGAAATACAGCAGTGTATTCACTTATGATGCATATGACAATCTTATTACCCATGTGGATGGAGAAAGCCATACTACTACATATCAAAGAAACCGCCAAGGGCAGCCGCTTAAAGTTACCAATGCCCTAACTCAGCAAACTCGCTACGAATACGATTATGTAGGCAATCTAACTAAATACCATGATGCTAATAATAATGTTACCCAGTACAAATACAACAATCAGAATTTACTTAAAGAAATAATTGATACAGAAGGACAAAGTACACTATATAAATATGATCAGGAAGGGAGGCTTAAACGGGAAAGCCAAAGAAACGGGGAAATAGTTACATATCAATACAATCAAGACCACAACTTAATAATGCGTCATGCTCAATTACAAAATCAAACTGATAGATACTTTTATAATGAACATGGACAACTGCTAGGAGGAGTTAACCAATATGGATACGATCTATTTGAATATACTCCGGCCGGTTATATACAAGCAGTTGTTCACAATGGGCAAAATGTTTTAGCCTATCAGTATAATAAAGAAGGAAAAATCACCGGCATTACCGATAAGACCGGAAAGACAGCTTCCTATACTTATGATCAAGCCGGAAGGTTAACTCAGGTATATGATGAAGGGATGCTCATTGCCGCATATAGCTATAATCCGAATGATACAACCAGCTCAGTTACATATGGCAATAACAGTTCCATCAGCTACACTTATGATAGAGACCAGCGGATAACTAACATCCGGCAACAGACTCCGCTGGGAATTGTAGGGGAAAATAGTTATACCTACGATAATAACGGCAATGTAATAAGGAAAACAGAAGGCGGCGGGAGTCATGTTTATACTTATGATAAACTGAATCGGCTATCATCAACTATAGAGCCGGGAAAAGGCAACGACTTTTTCAACTATGATAAAGTGGGCAACCGACTTGCAGGTAATGGAGTTAGATATGCTTATGACAATCGAAACAGAATAACGCAAAGCTCAGACAATAACGGAACTACCGCTTATATATACGATAATAACGGTAATCTCATAAGTGAAAACAACAATGGAGCCATAACCAGCTATAAATATGACGGATTCAATCAGCTAATAGAAACTACTAAGCCTGACGGACAATGGATGGCCAACGAATATAATCCTTGGGGGATAAGAACGGCGTCCAACATAAATGGAACCAGAAATGACTATATATATGCCTTAGAAAACATAATAACAGCCACTAATGCCAATGAGCAAACTACTGCCAGATATATAAGAGGAAAAGCACTGATTGCTCAGGAGGTAGAAGCACAAGGGTATAGCTACTACATGGTAAACGGGCATGGAGACATAACCCACTTAATAGGAAGCACCGGAGAAATAAATAACCAATACCGGTATGACGCCTTTGGCAATATAACGGAACAAAAAGAAACCATGGCTAATCCCTTTAAATATGCAGGAGAACAATACGACTCATTTACAGGTCATTACTACCTGAGAAACAGATACTATAATCCAGAGGCAGGGCGTTTCACGCAAGAAGATAAATATTTAGGGGATACGGAAAATGACCAAACCAGAAATCGCTATATATATGTACTGAATAATCCGCAAAAATACATAGACCCAAGCGGATTATCCCAACAAAACATCTATCCTGACTACCATTCGTGGTGGTTAAAAAAAGAAATAGAAAAAGAAAACCAAAAATGGGAACAAAGATTCGAGAGTGCTAGTGGTACTGCTAGTGATTTTATAATAAAAGCAGTTAAGTTTATGACAGTTGATTGGGATGATCCTAGTCTTCTGGAATTTGCAGGAATGTTATTTAAACCGGGGAAAGCCTGCGTAAAAGTAGCCAAGCCTGCCAGCAAAGTTATTACTGAAGCTTTGGAGAAGGCGGCTAAAGGTACGGATAAGGTTGAGTCTATGTTTGGGTCAAAAGGAACCCAAGTTACAAGTAAAACTATCTGGAAACAAAAAGGAAGTCAATCTAGAATAGATGTAGAAAATCCTAATCCCGGACAAAGACCTGGGCAAATTCATTATCAGGATGCTAATGGAACAAAGTATTTATTTGATTCTCAAAAGCAGTTGTTTGTGGATAAAAATGGGAATATAGCTCCCAAATCAGTAAACTCAAACTTAAATAATGCTGATTTTGTAAAAAAACTGAATGTGGGTTTAGAACAATATTTGGGTGAAAAAGGAATTAAAATACCATAGGAGATATCATTATGAAAAAAAATAAAAAAATGGAAAGATTAATTAATGAAATAGAGAATGAAAAAAAGTTTAATGGCTTGATAACATCAAAATTTTTAGATTTATTTTTTCCTAAAATCATTGAGTGGGATGAATGTATCTTACTGGTATTAGAAGACTGTTTGCATGACTTACCCGAAAAATTTACCCCTAATAATGTTATAAATGATAAAACTCAATTTGAAGCCACCCATAATCATATTCATTTGAGCGATATTTTTGCTGAGTTAGAAGAAAATCCAAACCAATCATTAAGAGTAGCGCTGAGATTAATAGAAATTTGGGAACAGCAATTGAAAATTAATTTCCCATCACAGAAATTTCATTTAGTCATTTCTCACGATGAATTTGGAAGCATTGTTAGGTTCTACAAATTAAGAACTGGGGAAATACCATGGATAGACGTTGACAAGATTGATAATTTTAAAGAAGAAGCTATATTGATAAAAGAAATATAATTGTTGGGATAAAATGGAGTATGGGTTGGAATGCCCTTCTATAAGTGGCAAGGGGGACGCTTTTCTTTGCCATTACCTATTAATACGACTCATTTACAGGTCATTACTACCTGAGAAACAGATACTATAATCCAGAGGCAGGCCGTTTCACGCAAGAAGATAAATATTTAGGGGATACGGAAAATGACCAAACGAGGAACCGCTATATATATGTACTGAATAATCCTCAAAAATATATAGACCCAAGCGGATTATCCCAACAAAACATCTACCCGGATTGGTCGTGGTGGCTAGAAGAAGAGATACAAGAAGCAGAGCGGAAATGGCAACAAAATTGTTTTAAGTTGAATTCTCAGTTTTCCTATAAAAAACTGCCCCAGCATCAGGGCAGCTTTTTTTTTAGCATTTGAACAAGATACAAGAATGTGCTACATTTAAGCTAGTGATTCAATTTTGTATCAAAGGATGATAATGATGAAAGTTAAAGATATTATGTCCATTAATCCTTATGTATTAAAGGAATCTGCTACTTTACGGGATGCAGCCACATTATTTGTTAGTAAAAGAATTGATGGGGTTCCGGTTATTAATGATGAGGGTTTATTAACCGGACTAGTTACTAAAACTCAAGTTCTTAGAGCGGTAGTCAATAATGATGATTTTGATGCCAGCTTAAAAGATGTTATGGAAACTAAGGTTATTAGTGCTGCCCCGGAAGATGAAATAAACATGCCTAAAAGCCTGGAAGTGGGAAGGCTGCCGGTTATAGAAGACGGAAAGGTAAGGGGAATATTAACTCGTTCCGATATGCTAAAAGCCTATTATAAATCGGTAAGAGAACTGGAACAAGAGCTTAATACGGTAATTAATTCAGCCTATAATGCTATTATTACTATTGATATAGAGGGGAAAATAAGAATTTTTAATAAAGCCGCGGAAAAGTTATTCGGCATACCCCAAGAACAGGTGAGGGGAAAACCGATTTTAGACATATTGCCTAATAGTGCCCTGGAGGAAATAGTACAAACCGGCCAAATTCAACCTAGTCAAAAAATTTATTATAATGATAAAACCTTAATTTCTAACCGTACTCCTATAACGGTAGATGGAAAAATAATCGGAGCCATAGCCGTATTACAGGATGTGTCGGAAATAGAAAACATTTTAACTCAATTACAAAATACTAAAGAATTAAAAGACGAATTAGATGCCATAATCGAGTCTTCTTTTGATGGTATGTATGTAACTGATGCTCAAGGCCGGACGATAAGAATAAATGAGGCTTACAGCCGAATAACCGGCATAAAGCAGGAGGAAGTACTGGGCAAGACTATGCAGCAATTAGTTGAAGAAGGGGTTTATGACCAGTCTGCTTCTATATTAGTAATGGAAAGAGGGGAGCCGGTCACCATTTCCCAAGAAGTTAAAAATGGTAAAACCCTATTAGTAACAGGTAATCCGGTCTTTGATGAAAATGGTGAATTATTTCGGATTGTCACTAATGTTCGGGATATTACCGAACTCAACCATTTGCGTCAGGAACTGGAACAAGCATATAACTTAAGCCGTCATTTTCAGGATCAATTATCTAAATACCAGGTTAATGACAAATATATTATGCAATCCCAAAAATCCCGGGACTTAATTGATCTGGTCATTAGACTGGGTAAAGTAAATTCTACCGTTTTAATTCAAGGAGAATCGGGAGTGGGCAAGGAAATAATAGCAGAAATATTGCATAGCAACAGTCTTAGACAGGATAAGCCTTTAGTGAAAATTAACTGTGGAGCTATACCGGAAGCTTTACTAGAATCGGAGTTATTTGGCTATGAGCCCGGGGCCTTTACCGGAGCTAAAAAAGAAGGAAAAATGGGCATCTTTGAAATTGCTAATGGAGGCACTTTATTTTTAGATGAAATAGGAGAATTGCCTTTACTCCTACAAGTAAAATTGCTTAGAGTTATCCAGGAAAGAGAGCTGACTCGAGTTGGTGGTACTAAACCTATAAAAATAGATGTTAGATTAATAGCAGCCACTAATAGAGATTTGTGGGAAATGGTGGAGAAAAATGAGTTCAGAAAAGACTTGTTTTATCGTCTCAATGTAGTACCTCTGGTGGTACCCCCCTTAAGAGAACGAAAAGATGAGATTCCCGCCTTAGCTGCACATTTTATCAATATTTTCAATAGCAAATACGGGCTTAATAAACGCTTAGATGAGGAAGTATTACAGGCCTTTCTCGAATATGATTGGCCGGGGAATGTGCGCGAATTAGAAAATATTATTGAACGGGCGGTGGTAACTAGCCCCTATGATAAGATTACCACTGCCAATTGCCTGCCCGACTTTAACCAGGAAAACCCGGAAAAGGAGAATGCTTTTAATAGAATTGATTTAAAATCATCTTTGGAGAGTTTGGAAAAAAGGCTCATTACTGATGCTTTAAAGGAATACATCACTACCAGAAAAGCTGCTGAGGCTCTAGGGGTTAGCCAGCCAACCGTAGTTCGTAAAGCTGCTAAATATGGCATTAACCTTAACGAAGAAAAGACGATGCAATAATGTATCGTCTGATACAAGATCATATCAATGGGAAGGTTTATAAACTTAAACAAGTAGACTAGCGGATTAGTTAGATGCAATTATGAATCTAGATGCAACTTGAATTCACTGCTTTTCCAGACTTTTACCTCATAATTTGGTAAAAATCGATACAATAATGAATCGATAATCGGCTTGGATAGGCTTATTCCAAGAATTTGCCTGCAATTATTAACTCTTTATATCATTTCTCAAAAACCATAAAACCCCGCTTTACCGGCACTAACCTATAAAAATTATAAAAACATTTTTATTTATTACCATGTTTGGCATGACTTTTGCATATAAAATAGTTAAATAATTTAATAAAATAGTTGCAGGTTAAGAACTTGATTTTAGAAATATTTTTAGAGAGGTGGAATTTGTAATGGCTTTAAGAACACCACAACAATACATTGATGATCTAAGACAAATGGATATCGAACTATATATGTTCGGCGAAAAGGTGGAAAACTATGTTGACCATCCTATTATAAGACCATCAATCAATGCCATGGCTATGACTTTTAAATTAGCTCAGGATCCAGAATATGAAGATTTAATGACCACTACTTCCAGTTTAACTGGAAATAAAATTAACCGCTTTACTCATTTACACCAAAGTCCGGAAGATTTAATCAAAAAAGTTAAAATGCAAAGACTACTAGGACAAAAAACCGGTTGCTGTTTCCAAAGATGTGTAGGTATGGATGCCTTTAATGCAGTATTTAGTACTACTTATGAAATGGACCAAGCTAAAGGAACCAACTATCACGAACGTTTTGTGAATTTCATGAAGTATGTTCAAGATAATGATTTAGCTGTTGATGGTGCTATGACTGATGCACGTGGTGATAGATCTAAAGGCCCGGGCCAACAACCTGACCCTGATGCTTATCTGCATGTAGTAGAAAGAAGAGAAGATGGCCTAGTAGTTAGAGGCTGTAAGCTTCATCAAACGGGTATGATTAATTCTCATGAAATGCTGGTTATGCCTAATAATGCTTTAAAAGCAGGGGAAGAAGAATGGGCCGTAGCTTTCGCTATTCCATTAAATACACCGGGCATGGTTTATGTATATGGCAGACAATCTTGTGACACCAGAAAACTAGAAGGCGGAGATATTGATCCTGGTAACAAATATTTTGGCGGCCAGGAAGTAATGACTATATTTAATGATGTATTTGTACCTTGGGACAGAGTTTTCATGGATGGGGAAGTTGATTTTGCCGGAATGCTGGTAGAAAGATTTGCCGGATACCACCGTCAAAGTTATGGCGGATGTAAAGTCGGCGTTGGTGACACTTTAATCGGTGCTGTTAAAGCTATTACTGATTATCAAGGTGCCAGCAAGGCTTCTCATGTTAAAGATAAAATAATTGAAATGTGCCACCTAAATGAAACTTTATATTCAAGTGGTATTGCATGTTCTGCAGAAGGCAGAAAAACTGCGGCTGGTAACTACCTAATTGATTTATTATTAGCTAATGTATGTAAACAAAATGTAACTAGATTCCCTTATGAACTGGCTAGAATAGCTCAAGACTTAGCTGGTGGTTATATTGTAACTATGCCTTCGGAAAAAGATTTTAATATTCCTGGAGTAGGCGATTTAGTTAAGAAATATTCTACTACTAGCAGCGAAATTCCTTATGAATACCGCCAAAGAATGTTACGTTTTATTGAAAACTTAACTATGGGCTGTGCAGCAGTAGGATATCTGACCGAATCTATGCATGGGGCTGGTTCTCCTCAAGCTCAAAGAATCATGATTGCCAGATTAGTTGATCTGGAGCATCGTAAAGAACTAGCTGAAAAACTATGTGGTATAAAAGAAAATAACGATGTAACTTGGAAATAAATAGTTAATAGCTAAAGCATATTTAAGTAATGATTGTAGCAAAAATAATAGCAACATTTGATTTTTAATAATTTTATATATATGGCAATAAATTTACTAGACGCAGAAAAAGTCGCAGCAAGAGATATTCTATTGCTTTAGCTTTAACATAAATAGGCAAGATCTTCAACAACAGGAGAGATAGTTTCTATGAAGCTCAGAATAAAGTATTGTGGCGGTTGTAATCCGAACATTGATAGAACTAAGCTAGTTAAAGAAGTATTAGCAGCATTGAATGAAAAACTAACCGTTGAAGTAGTTAATGAAGCAGCAGACGTAGGATTAATTGTAGGCGGATGTTCGGTGTGTTGTGTGAATTTTGCAGAAATTGAAGATCAAGCCAAAAACTGGGTTATTGTTGGTGGAAACCTGGTAGATCACTATCAGGTTTCTTCCGACGAATTAGCCAAAATAGTCACTGAAAAATTAATACAGAAGGGGGGCTTTTAACCTGTGTTAAAATGGCAGGAACATTATAAGTCCCGCATCGTTTCGGCAGAGGAAGCGGTGAAATGTATTAAATCAGGTGACCGGGTTGTATTAGGACATGCTTGCGGTGAGCCTAAAATACTTCCGGAAGCTATGGTAAATAGAGCCTCAGAACTTGAAGATGTGGAAGTTGTTCACATGTTAAGTATGAGAAAAGGTCTTTATGCTAGGCCTGAAATGGCAGGACATTTTAGGCCTAATAGTTTTTTTATAGGCCCTGCTACCCGTCAAGGCGTAAAAGAAGGTTGGGCCGATTATACCCCTTGTTTTTTTTATGATATTCCCCGGTTATTTCGGGAAAAATATTTACCGGTTGATGTAGCTATGGTAACCATAACTCCACCCGACCGTCTAGGTTTTTGTAGTCTGGGAATATCAGTAGATTATACTTTACAAGCTATAAATTCAGCCAAAATTGTAATTGCTGAAGTAAATCCTAATATGCCAAGAACCTACGGTAATTCACACATAAGATTAGAACAAATTGATTATTTTGTGCCTTCAGAAGAACCTATCGCGGAATTAGAAAAACCTGCTATCAGTGAAATCGAAAAGCAAATTGCTCATAATGTAGCCCCTTTAATTGATGACGGGGCCACCCTTCAATTAGGAATTGGCGGCATTCCTGATGCAGTGCTGAATTTTCTTACGGGAAAACATAATTTAGGTATACATTCGGAGATGTTTTCCGATGGAGTTATGGAACTAGCCAAACAAGGAGTAATTAACTGTTCCCAAAAAAAACTGCACCCTGGCAAAATGGTAGTTTCTTTCTTAATGGGTACTAAAGAGCTTTATAAATGGGTAAACGAAAATCCTATGGTCGAGATGTATCCGGTGGATTATGTTAATGATCCCTATGTAATTGCGCAAAATGATAATATGGTTACCATAAATTCCGCTTTACAAATAGATCTGCTTGGTCAAATCGCAGCAGATACTTTAGGTTCCATGCAATTTAGCGGAGTAGGCGGCCAGGTTGATTTTGTCAGAGGCGCAGCCCGTGCTAAAGGTGGTAAATCCATTATTGCACTTCCGTCCACGGCGGAAAAAGGAAGTCTAAGTAGAATAGTGGCCGGTTTTGCCCGGGGAACAGCGGTTACAACTTCCCGTAATGAGGTAGACTATGTAGTAACTGAATATGGAATTGCGGCTTTACGGGGTAAATCAGTTAAAGAAAGAATGCAAGCCTTAATTAACATAGCCCATCCTGATTTTAAAACAGAAATAATGCACGACGCTAAATT
>JAEWZB010000024.1 GCA_023395515.1 Bacillota bacterium | reverse complement strand
CTACTCATGAATGTGATGCCTCCGTAGAATTTAAAAATTCTTATATTAACGCTGCACAAGAAGATATAGGAATTATTAATAGCCCGGTGGGCATGCCGGGCCGAGCCATAATTAATCAATATATTCTTGATACTAAAGAGGGAAAAAAGCAACCCTACAAATGTCCTTATCATTGTATAACTACTTGCGATTATCAAAATAGCCCTTATTGTATATCATTGGCTCTAATGAACGCTAAAAAAGGGCTCCTGAAACATGGTTTCGCCTTTGCCGGCGACAATGCCTACCGAGCCGAGAAAATAATCTCTGTTGCAGAATTAATAGCAAGCTTAAAAAAAGAATACGCCGAAGCCGCCCAATAAAGGAAGGGAAAGCGCACCGCTTTCCCTTCCTCTATTTTAAAACTAATATAAAGATATTTTACCCCTGCACCTGTCCATTTCCATAAACTATATCAAACCAAGAACCTCCCCGGTTCTACTTTTCCAGGGACTCTTTAACCTTGTTTGTACTCTGATTACCTAGCGCTGCCCCTTGGTCACCGTGCCGCGGCTGCCATTACCGCCAGGATGAAGCTTATGGTTATTTCATTAACCGTCTGAAGGCAGGTTGAGCCGCGCTGCCTAGCCCGGGGCCGGCTTCAATCTTGAGATAGTGGTAGTCGTCAATATGGTCATTGGTAAGGACGTTTTTATCTATGACCGATGTCCCACTTCCATCAGTCTTAGTTGGGCCGGCTGTAATCCTCACATTATCATAGCCGCTCAAATCGGGGGCTTTACTCATAGCACTATACCTGATGCTGGCCGTACTGGCCTTTACAGTGCCGCTGGAAATGGCAATACTTCTACCGACTATGCCGAAATTCCCCCTAGTTTTAGTACAGGCGGCCTCCACTATGGTATTGGTACCGGAAATGCTGATATTTCCGTTAACGGCATATATCCCTGACCGCCTTCCTGACGCGGTGACCTGAGCACCCTGGGAAATGGTAATATTATTGACGGCATGAATGCCAGTCCCGGTTAATCCTAAGCCGACCGCCTCCACTTTGGTGCCCAGACCGGAAATAACCATATTATTATCGGAATTAAGCCCAAACTCTCCGGAGGCGGTAACCTGAGCACCGCCGGAAATGGTAAGCGTGGCGGCAGCGCTGCAAACCGTGATGCCTGAATTGGAGCTTCCCCTTGTTGCCGTAAGTGCACCGGTGCCGGAAATGGTAAGGTTACCCATACTCGCAATTCCATAAGTGCCGCCTATAATCCGGTTGACACTGCCCTTTGCCAGTATGATGGCGGCGTTTTCCCGGGCCAAAAGAATGCCCACAATACCCTCACCTTCAATATCTGCGCCATTGAGGGTGAGGGTATTATGGGCAGGGATATAACTTATTTTACCATCACCCAAGACGTCGTTTTGATTGGTGCTCGTCACTTGCGAGCCGCCTACCCAGACATCATAGTTGATAACAGGTACCAGCTCAGACTCGGGGTACTTGTAGCTGCCTATATTAGTGTTGCTAAGCCTTTTTCTCATGTACTTTTTCCCTCCTTAATATGGGGATTAGTTTTTGGTTGGTTTAAAAACGACTGTAGCTGTCTTATTTCTTCTTTATTGGCAGGGCGCAGGCGATTTTTCTCACAGGCGGGACATTCTTTTACCTCCCCTACCCGGTAGAATAAAAAGCCGCACTCCTCGCAGGCATAAATCATAGCTCACCCTCCTTTCCATATGGGCATAGCAGCTTTCTTTAAATCCCCAGCAGCTGCCTTTTCTTGGCGTCAAAGTCCTGCCGGGAAATGATGCCTTCTTCCATCAGCGCTTTGTATTTTTTGATTTCCTCAATGACGTCGTCAGTCGTTTGTACCGCTTGTGCACTCGCTGCATGGGACCCGAAAAACTGCTCGCCTGCGTGGGGGAATGCCATCGTCTTTAATGCTCTGGCCAGCTTCTCGATTTCCTCAATGCTGCGCTTATACGAGCGGATGTAGTCGTTCACATCGGGGTGGTCATTAGAAAATCTGGGACCATCCATAGCGAACTTTTGGACCCTCCAGTAAGGATGCTCGAAATGCAATTCCACATTAAACTCTTTAAAGGGTTCAGGAATATTAAAATAGTATAATGGCACCGTTCGGTTATTCTCCTCGTTCAACTTGTTAAACTGCTGGTTAATCATAAACTGGGTGACTTGGGGAGTCAGCGCCATGGCCCGTTCCGGCACAGTGCTGGCATAGCGCTTGACGCCCTCTGCCGAGCCTTCGTATAAAAGGCTGCTGTCTTCTTTAATGGAAAAGGATTTTAGCTGCTTACCCTCAAAAACCTTATTGTCAGGATCTTTGCTTATGCAAAACAAGTTGTTCTCATAGTCGAAAATAATTTTAGTATCCCACAGACCGGAATCGATGCGTTCGGAAATAACAAATTGATTTTTAAGCACCTTATTTTGTTCATAAAAGACCACATATTCTCTTAAACTCTGTATAGTCAGAGGGTTTTCTTGGTTAGCCTCTATATCAATTTTGCTGTTACAGGTATCACAGATGTATTGCCCCTCAATTTTTGATGGCATAAACCACGAAATTTTGCCGCCGCAGATGGGGCAAGGGGATCTTTTGGAAAATAAGTTCATAATCATTTCTCTCCCTATATTGCTTGTTTAGCTTCCGCAGCCATACTAATAAGCACTGGACATGAACTAAGCAATCTTAGCCATCTGTATTTCTCCATTAAATGGCAAGATCAATCGCAGTATTCCCATTGCGGAAGATACTTTCTGAATTTATTCTATATAAAATCCTTTCAGAAAAGCTGTCCGCTGCATGAACCGTGTTTTTTTATACATGAAAATATGGTTTTTTTGCATGAAGCATAGTTCCAGATAGCCAATTTTCATGTTGAATTAAAGGTGAAGAAATGATGGAAGATCGATTATGATGCAGATTGCAGTATGGGATAACAATATAATTTCGGTATCGCTCATATATTATGTACTTGAATATATCCTCACGGTTTGCCGGGGTGCAAATGGCTACCCGCTTTGTTACTACTCATGAATGTGATGCCTCCGTAGAATTTAAAAATTCTTATATTAACGCTGCACAAGAAGATATAGGAATTATTAATAGCCCGGTGGGCATGCCGG
>JAEWZB010000101.1 GCA_023395515.1 Bacillota bacterium | reverse complement strand
TAGAATTGCTTGCGATATTACTGCTCTATTAAAAGATCCTGACTATGCAGATGTTGACTATGTTGTTGAATCAATGTGTATCGGTCATGGTCATGGCGCTGCTGCTATTTGGCAAAGAGTTAAATAGTCTTAATTACTTATACATGTAAACATAAACATACTAAAGGAGATGACCCAGGTCATCTCCTTTTTTTAATTCACTCGTACCATTCTTGACGGGAATATTGGCAAAAAAAAACCGTCCCTAGCGGCCTGATGGCTTGAAGGAACGGTCTGGATTTTAACTTAAAAAGCCTTTAACAATAATCATCGGGGTTCCGGCATCAGCGGAGCCGCTGATGAGATCAGCCAGACTAGCAATTAAATCTTCGACTTTTCTGGGAGTAGTACCTTCAGTTTCAAATCCATCCTTTTCAAAGCTTTCTTTTTTCATGGATTCTAAAGAGGTAGCTATCGAGTCGACTTTAACTCCCTCATCTAACATCTTATCCACTATATATTTGTATTTTAGTCCTTCTCTATATTTATTTTTTAATCCCGAAGTTAAACCAAAAGCTGGCTGCGGGTCAGCTAATTCGTAAATTCCGGTAGAAGGGTCACAGTAAGCACCATCACCATAAACCAGAACTTCTATGTCTTTATCTAATTGGCTTTTAACTACCTTTTGTATATTAGCGGCCAGTGAATCTGCTTCCCGGGGAGCTAACTTTAACTTGCCACCTGATGACAGGTTACTGCCTAAGAGGCCCCACTCCGACCATGCTTCTGCTTGATCATCATTACAAATATCTTGCAGAGTAATACAGTTGGAGTGCAATTCTTTTATTTTCTTAAGCGTCCGGCTCCGTCCGTGAATATTCGCTATTACAACTCCATCCAGATTAAATTCGGTGATTTTAGTAGGATCATTACTGAAGATAATATTAGCTACACCGCCTGCTTCTTCAATAATGGATTTATATAAGTTTATATAATCTACTCTGGTGATAGGATGTAAGAGTTTGTTATTTCCTATTTCTTCTACCGTAATTACATCACTATATACCTTACCATTTTCTTCTGCATAATCATAAGGCAAGATCTGATTACCTACCTCATCAGATGGATATGATAGTTGAATAACAACCTCACCTTGTGGTACTGCTTGAGCTAATCCCTTTAAAATTAAAGAAAAACGATTACGGCTTAGGATGGGGAACACTATTCCGATTTTACTATTAGGTTGTAGGTCTAGCTTATCTTTTAAGTCATTAGCTATATCATCAACATTTACATAATTGTTTTGGGCCCGGGCTACTATCGATTCGGTAATACAAATTGTATCACCATCATCCAGCAGCCCATCTTGATGGCATTTAGCTAATACCTCACTTACCATATCAATTAAGTTGCTTCCTGGTACAATTACCCCCATTTTAATACCTAAAGCTGAAACTCCAACATAATCTGGTATTCTACCCAATTTCATCCCTCAAATCTGTTAGTTTTCCTCATGCTTACCTAATTTAATATTATCAAGAGGTGATTGATAACATAGGAAACTCGGATATAAAGCCCATATCAAGTTTCCTAAATAAATATACCCTAAAAATGGTGTTACTTCAAGGTCGATTAAAGGAAGAATAAAAGAATACAATATTATAAATCCTATACTAAAAGAGGTGATTTTAATTGCGGACTTTATGGAAAGGCGCGGTAAGTTTTGGGCTGGTAAATATCCCTATAAAAATGTACGTGGCCACCGAAAAGAAGGATATCAAATTTAACTACCTGCACAAAGAGTGCATGTCTCCTATTCAATACCGTAAGTATTGCCCTCATTGCGAACGGGAAATTAACAATGATGATATAGTCCGGGGCTATGAGTACCAGAGTGGAAATTATGTAATTATAAATGAAGAAGACTTGGATAGAATTCCCTTAGAAAATACTAAAACTATTGATATCCTTGATTTTGTCAGCTTAAATCAAGTTGATCCCATATATTTTGATAAGACTTATTATTTAGAGCCATCTGCCGGTGGTGAAAAAGCTTATACCTTGTTAATCGAAGCTATGAATAATACCGGAAAAATTGCTATAGCCAAAGTATTGATTCGTTCTAAACAATCCTTAGCCGCCTTAAGGGTAAAAGACGGCGTATTAATCATGGAAACAATTTTTTACCCCGATGAGATTCGCTCTCCTGCTTCCTTAACCACCGGGGTAGAAAAAGATAAACTACATGATAATGAAATTAAGATGGCAGTGAGCCTGATCGAGAATTTATCTACCGATTTTGATCCTACTAAATATGAAGATGAATATAGAAAGGCCTTATGGGAAGTTATCGAAGCTAAAATTGTCGGGCAAGAAGTAATTAGCCCCACTCCCACTGCCCCCTCTACTAATGTAGTAGACTTAATGGAAGCTTTAAAGGAAAGTGTAAAACTGGCTGAAGCTAATAAAGAAAAAGAAAAAAAGCCGCGTAAAACTACCCGTAAAACTAAAACAGGCAGCTAACCTATGGCTAACAACGACTTTATAATTCCTATGTCTCCCATAATGCATTCCGAAATTCCTGATAATCCGGACTTCACTTACCAAGTGAAATGGGATGGCGTTCGTATGATAGCTTATATTAATAACCACAATGTAAAACTTATCAATAAACGGCTTAATAATAGAACTAAGCAATACCCTGAACTAAATATATTGTCCCGGCTTATTGAAGGGTCAAATGCCATAATAGATGGAGAAATTATGGCTTTGCTTAATGGTAAACCTAGTTTCCCCACCGTTATGCGCCGCGATGGGACTACTAATGAAAAAAACATTGCCTTACTGCAGAAAAAAATTCCTATATTATATATGGTATTTGACATCTTATTTTTAAATGGTCAAGATTTGCGTAATCTGCCTTGGCACGAACGGGCCGATATTTTAAGCGAATGTTTAAAACCCCAGGATAATATCCAGATAGTTGAAAATTTTTCGACCGGGAGCAATCTTTTTACCGCCGTTAAAGCCCAGGGATTGGAAGGAATAGTAGCTAAACAAAAAGATAGTCCTTATGTCAGCGGTAAGAAACACCGTTATTGGCTTAAAATTAAATACCGCCGGCCTATTTCCTGTGTGATAGGCGGTTTCACCCTTAATAATAAAACGGTTAATGCTTTACTGGCCGGGGTTTATGATGAAGGCAAACTGATTTATATAGGTCGGGTAGGTACTGGTCTTAAAGCTGCGGAATGGGTAACCCTTACTGAACAATTAACTAAGTTGGAAACTCCTAATTGTCCATTTAGCTCCTTGCCCCCCTCGGTATCTAAAATAGCCCATTTCGTAAAACCATCCCTAACTGTAGAAGTAGAATATAGCGAATGGACCCTGGATATGCAGTTAAGGTCATCGTCCATTATAGGCTTTGGCCAGAAAAAACCGCCAGAATGTCAATTGCCCTGATTTCTAACCCGGTGATACTTACGAAAGAATACCTGCAATAATATAAATTTTTCAATCTAGTAAAGAATGGAGTGATTTAATGACTTCTGAAATTTTAGTAGCCGGCCGAAACTTTAAGATTACTAATTTAGATAAAATTTTCTGGCCTGAAGATGGCTATACTAAAGAAGACTTGATTAAATATTATACGGAAATAGCTCCTTATATCCTACCCCATTTAAACCATAGACCTTTAGTATTTACCCGCTTTCCTAATGGAATTCAGGGTAAAAGCTTTTACCAAAAAAATGCCCCTCAGCATTTACCGGAATGGGTCAAAACTTATCCTTGGTTTTCCTCAGAATCCAACCGTACCATAAATTTTATTTTAGCTGAAGAACCGGCTACCTTAGCATGGTTAGCTAATCAAGCTTGTTTAGAAATCCATCCTTGGTTATCTAGCATAGATGCTATAGATTATCCTGACTTTTTAGTAATCGACCTTGATCCTTCAAAAGGCAGTACTTATCAAGATATAAAGCAAATCGCTAAAGTAGTCCAGGAGCTGTTAGATAAGCTAAATCTGCGTTCCTATCTGAAAACCTCCGGCTCTCAAGGATTGCATATATATGTTCCCGTTTTTAATGAAAATACTTATGCTGAAATAAGGAGCTTTGGTCAGCAAATAGCGGGTATGGTATGTAATGTACTGCCTGATATTGCCACCATCGAAAGAACCGTATCCAAAAGGGGCAAAAAGGTCTATATAGATTATATGCAAAATGTGCAAGGCAAAACTTTAAGCTGTGTCTATAGTGTCCGCCCCCGCCCCGGTGCCCCGGTTTCAACTCCCTTAAAATGGGAAGAAATAGATGCCTATATTCCCCAAGACTTTACTATAAAAAGTATTTTCCCTCGGCTTAAGCAACAGGGCGATTTATTTAAAGAAGTTTTGACTGATAAGCAATCCCTTAAAGAAGCTAAAAGCCGCTTAGGAATGCTATAATAATGATATATAGCTTTTAGGGAGAATATTGACTACTATGCTAATAACCATTGGATCGCCCCACCCTTCATCAGGTAAAACTACCTTGGCGGTTAATTTAGCCGCAGGTTTAAAGGAAAATGGTCACCAGGTATTGTTAGTTACTAATAGACAAGACCAGTTTTGGTTGGATTGGTGGAATCATTTTCAGGGCTTCTTTCCTGTTGATATGCTATGTTTAGAACCCGAATCTAACCTGCAGGTTTACACTACCAATTATGATTACATCATTACCGATACTAATAACTTATCTGCCCTTACTTCCTCCTCCCCGTTATTGCCGGCATGCCAATTGTTATGCCTTGACTTCAGCTTTATAGATGCAACCTTTTTTTCAGATGCTTTAGATAGACCCCAACTAAATACTTATGTAGTGCCATGTAAGGTAAAACATAAAGAATGGGCCACCATCGAATTATTAGATATCTTAGCCTCCCAAGTGGGACCAGACAGTGTTACCGAGCCAATTCCTTACTGAGAAAGAATAAAAGACTTACCCCGGGTGGGTAAAACAGTATGGGATTTATCTAACCAGCAATTACAAATCCCCTTTGTTGAAATAATAAATAT
>JAEWZB010000090.1 GCA_023395515.1 Bacillota bacterium | reverse complement strand
GAACAATTAGCATAAGATAGCCCCCATTTTTTTATTTTGGGGTAATTCGATCAGTAATATTGTTATATACTGCAAAATTGATACGTCCAATTCAAAAAAAGTTGAGTTTTCGGACAGTCTGGCCTGGTACTAAACGCAGATTACGCTGATTTTTTTAATATACTGTTTTTTAAAAAATCTAATATTCCCTGTTGAATGTATAAATATGTAGGAGCCGTTTGACGTAGCATGGTAGAAACACCCCGCGAAACCGAAGAGTCGAAAGGGGGCGAGCCCAAGGATGGGGCCGTTACCGGCACTCCCGATGTTCGCTATCGCTTACCATTAAGGTTGCGAGCGGGCCACTGAGCACGGATGCGCATTTGGCCCGGTACCCCTTTCGACTCGAAGCTGAGCGGATGGTGTTTTGTCCCTAGTGGCGACCGTGAGGGAGCATCGTTATGCCCTATGGGTACCCATGCGGAGTCTTGGCGACGAAATATTTATACATTCAACTAACGAGCGATAACTCATAAGTAAAACCAGAAAGGGTGAAGTTTATTGTATAAAATTGCGGTACTTCCGGGTGATGGTATAGGAGTAGAAATCGTTCCTGAAGCTATAAAAGCTTTGGAGGCTATAAGTGAGAGATTTGGGCATAAGTTTGAATATACTGAAGCTTTAGTAGGGGGAGCAGCTTATGACGTGAAAGGTCACCCTCTGCCGGAAGCAACTTTAGAGCTTTGTCAGAAATCAGATGCTATTCTTTTAGGGGCTATAGGAGGACCGAAATGGGAGGAACTGCCGGTTCATCTACGTCCCGAAGTAGGAGGTCTATTACCTCTGCGTAAAGAGTTAGGCTTATTTGCTAACCTTAGACCTTGTTTGCTATTTCCGGGCTTAGAACATGCTTCTACCATTAAGGAAGAAGTTATTAAAGGGGTAGATATCTTAGTAGTGCGGGAATTAACCGGGGGCCTTTATTTTGGCGAAAAAACCCGGGAAAAGACTGCGGATGGGGGCCAAAAGGCTACTGATTTGTTAAGTTATTCTACTTATGAAATAGAACGTATTGTACGCTTCGCATATGATGCGGCTCGCAAAAGAAAAAATAAATTATGTTCGGTAGATAAAGCTAATGTTATAGAAACTTCCCGTTTATGGCGTGAAGTAGTTATGGATTTAGCTAAGGAATATCCTGATGTGGAAACTACTCATATGTATGTAGATAATTGTGCCATGCAGTTGATTAGAAATCCGTTGCAATTTGACGTAATTGTTACGGAAAACATGTTTGGGGATATTTTAACTGATGAAGCGGCTATGTTAACTGGTTCCATCGGCATGTTAGCCAGTGCTTCTATTGGTGGAGAGGTTAGTCTTTATGAGCCTTCTCACGGCAGTGCTCCTGATATAGCCGGACAAAAGAAGGCTAATCCTTTGGCAACTATATTATCGGCAGCTTTAATGTTAAGATTTTCTTTTAATTTAGAAGAAGAAGCCCAGTTGATTGAAAAGGCTGTGCATAGTGTTTTACAGGAAGGTTACCGTACTCCTGATTTAGCAGAACCAGGCCTGAAAATACTTGATACTGTCCAAATGGGCGATTTAGTGGCAAGTAAAATAAAATCTTTATAAAGTGTGAATAAGGAGGGAAACTTTATTGGGGATACAAAGCTTGATGTAGTAATCTACGATACTACCCTAAGAGATGGGTCACAAGGAGAAGGAATTGCCTTTTCTTATGATGATAAATTAAAAATAGCTCAAAAATTAGATTACTTGGGAGTGACTTACATTGAAGGCGGCTGGCCGGGGAGTAATCCTAAGGATCTGGAGTTTTTTAAACAAGTGCAGAAGCTGGAATTGAAAAATGCTAAAATTACAGCCTTTAGCTCTACCCGTAAGCCGAATATAAATATAAATCAAGATGGCAATATTAAAGCTTTAATGGAAGCGGGAGTTAAAGCGGCTACTATAGTAGGCAAGACTTGGGATTTCCATGTTTACCGGGCTTTAGAAACTACCCTGGAAGAAAACCTTAGCATGGTCAGGGATACTATCTCCTTTTTAAAGGATAAAGGCCTGGAAGTAATGTTTGATGCCGAGCATTTCTTTGATGGTTATAAAAATAATCCCGATTATGCCCTGGCCGTTTTAATGGCGGCTGCCGAAGCGGGAGCCGATTGGCTGGTTTTGTGTGATACTAACGGCGGTACTATGCCCTGGGAGATTGCCGATATTTTAAATGTGGTTAAATCAGTGACCCCCGTTCCTTTAGGCATCCATGTGCATAATGATGCGGGCTGTGCTGTCAGTAATTCCTTAATGGCGGTCAGAAATGGAGTCACCCAAGTACAAGGTACGATAAACGGTTATGGGGAAAGATGCGGCAATGCCGACCTTTGTTCCGTAATTCCCGGCCTGGAGCTGAAAATGGGCAAAAAGTGCTTGCCGGAAGGCAGCTTAAAGCATTTAAGTGAAGTATCCCACTTTGTCGGTGAGATTGCCAATATGCCCCATCATAATAATCAGCCCTATGTAGGCTATGGTGCATTTGCCCACAAGGGCGGCATCCATGTCAGTGCCTTGCTCAAGGATTCCCAGACTTATGAGCATATTAATCCGGAACAGGTAGGTAACCACAGGCGGGTATTAGTCTCGGAGCTGGCCGGCTTATCTAACCTGCTTTATAAGGCTAAGGAATTTAATCTCGATATTAACAGCTATAACGATGAGACCCGAAAAGTTATTAAACAGATAAAAGAGTTAGAAAATCAGGGTTTCCAGTTTGAAGGAGCGGATGCTTCTTTAGAACTATTCCTGCGCAAAGGCTTTGGCCAGCATGAAGATTACTTCCAACTGAAAAACCTGAAAATTATTCTGGAGAAAAATGAAAGTGAGGAAATATCCTCCGAAGCCATGATAAAAGTAGCCGTCGGTAATAAAACTTACCATACCGCCGCCGAAGGTGACGGACCGGTCAATGCTTTGGATAATTCCCTCAGAAAAGCTTTGACCGAGGTATATCCTGAAATTGCCGAAATGCACTTAAGTGATTACAAGGTTAGAGTCCTAAACGGTAATGACGGTACAGCAGCGAAGGTAAGAGTTCTGATCGATTCAGCCGATCAAACCGGCAAATGGAGTACCGTAGGCGTATCGGAAAACATTATCGAAGCCTCCTGGCAAGCTTTGGTAGATAGTGTCAACTACCTGCTGATGAATAAGCGGGGAAAAATTAATAACTAATGTAAGTGAACCGGTTGCCTTATAGGGTAATCGGTTTTTTTATGCATATTATTTAATCATTCTGATTATTGTATTAATAGTATGGGGGCTGACCTTAGGCCAAGTTAGTGGTATAGTAATAAAAAATGTTTATAACGAACTAGCCTGCCCTAAGACCCCCGCCTCGTCAAGCTATGGGTCCCAAGGGCGGTTAAATCCGGTGTTGACAGGGCTTTCAATTCAGTGGAGGCAGAATCTCACTGAATGAAGTATCATTGAAAAAGGGCAGGAGGGCAGAGATGAAAGCTATGATAATGGCGGCTGGAGTAGGGTCGCGCTTGATGCCTCTAACTATGCAGATACCAAAGCCTATGGTTCCTATGGCTAATAGACCTCTTATGGAAAATATAGTGGAAGTATTGCAAAAGCATGATTTCACTGATATTATTGCTAACCTTCATTATCATGCCGACACTATTAGTAACTATTTTAGTGATGGCAGCAGATTTAAAGTGAATATGACTTATTCGGTAGAGTCAGAACTTTTAGGTACTGCAGGGGGAGTTAAAAATTGTGAAGGGTTTTTAAACGATACCTTTGTAATTGTTAGCGGGGATGCTTTGACTGATGTAGATTTAACTAAACTACTTAAAGTCCATAAAAAAAACGGAGCTTTAGCTACTATTGCTTTAAAAGAGGTTAAGGAAGTAGAACATTTCGGGGTAGTAATTACTGATGAATCAGGCCGAATTAACAAATTTCAAGAGAAACCCCGTCCTGAGGAAGCATTAAGTAATTTAGCTAATACCGGTATATACATATTTGAACCTGAAATATTCAAACATATTCCGGCGCGGCAGTTTTATGATTTTGGTAAACAGGTTTTCCCCCATTTAGTTAAAATAGGAGCACCTTTTTATGGAGTACCGATAGAGGATTATTGGTGTGATATCGGTAATCTGGAAACCTACCGGCAAGCTCACAGTGATCTGTTAGATGGATTAGTTAAGGTATCACTGCAAGGAAAAATTATTAATACTGGGCAGGGTAAAGCTTTAATAGGTGAAGGCTCTTTAATAGATCCGGAAGCAGTTTTAGAAGGAAATGTAGTCTTAGGGCCTAATTGCAAGGTAGAAAATGGGGTAATAATTCAAGACAGTGTAATATGGGGTAACACCACTATTAGACGTAAGGCAGTTTTGCAAAAATGTGTGCTGGGAGAAGGTTGCTTAGTGGGAAGGTTTAGCCAAATTAACCCGGAAGCTGTTGTGGCTAGTGGTTGTACTTTAGAGGATAATATAGATATAAACTGGGGGCAAAAGGTATTTAATCAGACTGTAGATTATAACGTGAATCAGGGGTAATGTGGTGAAGAGTAAAAAGTGATTAGGTCGGGAAGGTTGGCCGGCCCGAATTTTTAGAACCCAGCAGGGACGGTTCCTGTTGGGTTCTTTTTATTTCCTTGCATTGGCAATTCTGAATTCTCTGTTTATTAGTTGGGAGCAGGATTTATAAAAATTTTGGAGAAAGTCATCCTTAAGTGTGTATGTGGTTAATGGTAAATACTTCCTCGTGTATGAAAGAAGGGGGCGCGGAATGGAAAAGAATATGCTCTTAGTGGAAAATATGACGAGTAGCCATCGTAGAATTTTTAAAGGATCTATTATTATCATGGTGGTAGCAACTTTAGCTACAATTGGAATTTATTTAAGTGGAACCGGATCTGCTTCATTAAGTCCTGCTAAAATTGTTCAAGTAGTTATTTTTTCAACACTAATTACCGCCGTAACTTATTTCTTAGTAAAGAAGTGGGGAGAACAGGAATTTTCCAAATACTTAACGGTAACTATGGTGGCACTGGTAATGTTTTTCTATACCAAGACTATGACCGGATCGACAGAATTATTTGCTACCTTTTATTTTGTCATGGTGTTAAGTCTGATCTATGTAGATTTAAAGATTACTATATATACTTCTTTGTTAATAATGATATTACATACTATTATTATTGTTATGCATCCTGAAGTACTTCCCAGTATTAATACAGTTTCCGCGATAGGTATCAGATATATATGTTTTATATTATTTACTATCGCCGGAATAGTAATAACTAATGTTTTTAAGAAACTACTATATCAATCCATTGAAAATGAAGAGAAAGCATTAATTTTAACTAATGAGCTGCAAGAAGCCGCTAAGAAAATAGCGGCGGAATCCGACTTATTAGGCAGTTCGTCGGCTGAGTTGTTAAATTTGGCTAGTGATACTGGAAAAGCAGCCAAACAAGTAAGTGCGGCGGTAGATCAATTAGCCTTGGCAGCTACGGAAGAAGCTGTACATGCCGGCAAGACTTCAGAAGTAGTCAGAGAAATGTCTTTAGCCCTGGAATCAGCCGGACATAATGCCGGGCAAGTAATTGAACAGTCTCATCAGTTTAGGGAAATAGTAAATCAAGGTATGACTACCATGGAAAAACAGAGTCAATATATGGAAGATAATATCCTGGCTCAAGAATCGGTTAGTAAGGCAGTTTATATGCTGAGTGAAAAATCTAAAGAAATTGAAAAAATAGTAGACTTAATTAATAGTGTAGCCGGGCAGACTAACCTATTAGCTTTAAATGCGGCCATAGAAGCGGCTAGAGCTGGAGAAGCAGGCCGGGGCTTTGCTGTAGTAGCGGAAGAAGTAAGAAAACTAGCTGAAGAGTCAGAACAAGCTACCCGGGGTATAACCGGGCTAATAAGTGAAATTCAAAATGATATAACCGGAACGGTAAGAGAAATAGACCGGGCTAATCAAATAACTACTGAACAAGGTGCAGCAGTGAAAGAAAACCGGAAGATGTTTGAAGAAATAGAAAAAGGTGCAGAAAAAATAGATAATGCTATACAGGAAGTATCGGCAGTTTTAGAACAAGTTTTAGCTTCCACTGACGAAGTAGTAAGAGAAGTGGGAGGTATATCAGCAACTACAGAAGAATCAGCTGCCAGTACCGAAGAAATTACTGCTTTAGTAGCCCAACAAAGTGATTCCGTAAATGAAATAGTAGAAATGATTGCGAATTTAGATAAAACTGCGGAAAACTTATGCCAAATGGCCGCGCAGATTAATGGGGAAGGGGCCAAGTGCGGGGTGTAGTAAGGGGTCAGGTGTGAGGCGTAAAAAGTAAGACGTGATTTTGGAAGGGAGAGCTTGACTCTCCCTTTGCTGTTTGGCTTTAGTTTTTTCTTGGGCTAATAAATTTTGATATAATGCATAAAAGGAAGGTACAATAGTTGTAAAGCTTATAATTAATAATATTGCAGAGGAGACCGAAATGAAAAATAACAAAGTGACCGAAAAGAAATATAGCAATGATGATTTGACGGTATTTTGGTATCCTGAAAAATGTACTCATGCAGGAGAATGTTGGCGTAGACTAGGCCAGGTATTTAAGCCCCGGGAAAGACCTTGGGTGGATATTAATGCGGCTTCAGGTGAAGAAATTATCAAAACGGTCGATGAATGTCCTTCCGGGGCTTTAAAATATTTTATTCCCAAAGACTCTTCCTTAAACCCGGACGACTATAAAGGGCCGGGCCGGGTAAAATAAACTGCCTGATGATGTGAGGCGTTAAATGTGAAATGTGAAATGTGAAATGTAAAACGTGAAAAGGAAATGTGAAAAGGAATTTTGTAGGGGAGAGCTTTGCTCTCCCCTGTGTGTTTATCAGTATGCAAAAAGAGCTGTCTCCGTTGCCGGGTGGGTTCTATTTTTCTTCCAGTAACCTTTTAAAATTATCATCTAGGATCTGCATATTTTCTTCAGTTATAGTTTCTAAATCTTCGGGATGGGCAGGTGACATACTATATATCCTAAAAGCTCCCTTTTCATTTATAAGAATAGCGACTTCCATGCCGGATGTCTGACCATTTTCCTCAAAGGTATAGCCAACTATAGCACTATGTTCCAGTTGTTTAGTTAAAGCGGAATTTACTTTAATATTTAGGTTTTCCGGGTAGGTAGTATCCCCTTCAATTTCTTTGATAACTTGAGCAATATCTTTTTCTATATCCGCCCTTTTTTCTATAAGCTGTTCAGGTGAATGGTTATGGTATTGGGGTAAAAATTGTACAGCCCAGAATACGCTCAGATGCTCAGCTACCGTGTCATAGTCTTTATTAAAATAAGCTTGATAAAATTCTTTTACAGTTTTTTCAGGAGCAGGGGTATCTATAAATATAGCATAAGAAAACATCGCTGCCAGTATAGCTACAATAATTACATATATTGATTTGGGTACTCCTTGTACGGCTGTTTTTTCCAAATGAATTCCTCCATCTGTTAATATATTAAGTAGACTTAACTTCAGCTCAGGTTTTACCCCATTGGAAGGTTAGTCATCAGATAAATAAAATTGTAACAGATTAGGAAACTATAAACAATGGAATAACTAAATAAAAGGCAGAAAATTACAGGAGGATTTTAGATTGAAGAAGATTATAGTAATTGGCGGAGGCCCGGCCGGTATGATGGCGGCTGCTACGGCTGCAGAACAAGGTGCCGAAGTTATTTTATTGGAAAAGAAAGAACAGGTAGGCAAGAAGCTGAAAATTACCGGGAAAGGCCGATGTAATATTACCTCAGCGGAGGAGGAAAATTTTATAGGCGGTTATGCTAAAAATGGCCGCTTTTTATATAGTGCTTTAAATGAGTTTTCTAATGGGGACGTAATCCGTTTTTTTAACAGCCGGGGGCTTAAAACCAGAATTGAACGGGGGAAAAGAGTTTTCCCGGAAACCGACAATGCTGACGATGTGGTAAAAATATTATATGACAATATGAAAAGGGCGGGAGTAAAAGTATATCCTCATATAGCGGTACAAAAAATCAAGGTTATGGAAAATAAACTAATCAAAGTTGAAGCTGAAAAGGATGAGTTTTTAGGTGATGCAGTTATTGTGGCTACCGGAGGTATGTCTTATCCGGGTACCGGCTCCACAGGGGATGGCTATAAATGGGCTAAAGAACTGGGTCATACTATTATAGAACCTCGTCCGGGCTTAGTACCTTTAGTAGTACAAGAGAGTTTTATAAAAGATTTGCAGGGGTTAAGCTTAAAAAATGTTCAGGTTACAGCTTTTCAGGCTGATGGGAAAAAGATAGCCGGGGATTTTGGAGAAATGCTTTTTACTCATTTTGGAGTCTCTGGCCCTATTATACTTAGTCTAAGCCGTAAAATAGGGGATTATCTATCGGCTAATAAAGGTAATGCTACCTTAATTATAGATTTTAAACCGGGCTTAGATGAAGAAAAATTGGAAAACCGCTTACAAAGGGATTTTGAAAAATACTCCCGCAAGCAGTTTAAAAATGCTTTGGATGACCTGCTGCCCCAAAAATTAATTCCGGTAATTACGGCTCTAAGCGGAATTGAGAGGGAAAAACTGGTCCATCAAATAACCCGGGAAGAAAGAAAACGTTTATTAGGCTTGTTAAAAAGATTTTCTCTTACTATTACGGCTACCCGAACGATTAAAGAAGCCATTGTAACTACCGGGGGAGTTAATGTGAAAGAAGTTGACCCTAAAACTATGCAATCTAAATTAGTCCGGGGAGTATTCTGGGCCGGAGAAGTATTGGATATTGATGGCTATACCGGCGGATATAATTTACAGGCCGCTTTTTCGACAGGTTTCGTAGCCGGAAAATACGCAGGTAAAATAACTAACTAGATTAGGCTATTCATAAAGGTTCAAGCTGATTTAACCTCGTTGACCGATATCTAGTTTTTTGTTAACATTTGAAATGATTAGAGTTTTAAAGACTAAGAAGTGGAGGAATTAAGGTGGCTAAAAATGTAAGGTATAAGGGATCATCAGATTACATAGTATCTGACGAGTTAATGAATAGTGTAAACATTGCCATGGCTTTGCAAAAACCTTTATTAATTAAGGGTGAACCGGGAACTGGTAAAACTATGCTGGCGCAAAGTATTGCCGATTCTTTAAATATGGATTTAATCATCTGGAATATTAAATCTACTACCAAAGCCCAGGAAGGTTTATATGTTTACGACACGGTTCAACGGTTATATGACAGCCAGTTTGGCGAAGCTGATGTAGCTAATATAAAAAAATATATTAAACTGGGCAAATTAGGAGAAGCTTTTTCCGCTGATGAACAGCTGGTATTATTAATTGACGAAATCGACAAGGCGGATATGGAATTTCCTAATGACCTTTTATGGGAACTGGATCAAATGAGCTTTTACATTCCTGAAACTAAAGAAACTATTAAAGCTAAGCAACGCCCGGTAGTTATCATAACTAGTAATGCGGAAAAAGAATTGCCCGATGCTTTCCTAAGAAGGTGTATTTTCCATTATATAGCATTCCCTGATGCTGAAACTATGGAAAAAATTATACGGGTTCACCATCCTAATGTAGAAAAGAAGTTATTAGAACAAGCGATGTCAACTTTCTATACCATCAGAAATATACCTAATATGCAAAAATTGCCTAGTACCAGTGAATTGATAGATTGGCTGCAAGCTTTAGTAGTAGGAGGAATTACTCCCAGCCGGATTAAAGAACTGCCTTTTCTAGGGGTCTTATTAAAGAAAAATGAAGATTTAGATAACCTGTTAAACCAACTATATAATAAGAATCAAAATAAAAATCCTAATAATTTTGCCGGCTCCATGAACCGTTATCGCTGATTGACTCAAGGGAGATAATTATATGTTTACGAAATTTTTCTATACTCTAAAAAATTATGGCTTGCCGATTTCCATGAATGAATGGGATTCTTTGTTAGATGCCTTAGAAGAAGGTATGGCCGGGGCGAGCTTAACTACTTTTTATTATTTATGCCGGGCCCTTTTAGTCAAATCAGAAGCCCACTATGATAGATTTGATTTAGCTTTTGCTTCATTTTTCGGTGATATTGAAACCCCGGAAGGTTTACCCGATAAGATTTGGGAATGGCTAAATAAAGAACTGCCGGAAATTGAAATAACTGATGAAATGCGCCGCAATCACCACCAGCTTGATTTGGATGAACTGAAGAAAATGCTGGAAGAGCGGCTGGCCGAACAGCATGAGGAACACCATGGAGGTAACCATTGGGTGGGAACCGGAGGAACTTCTCCTTTTGGCCATTCCGGCTATCATCCGGGAGGTATCCGCGTGGGCGGAGAATCCCGCCACTTATCCGCAGTAAAAGTAGCGGGAGAAAGGCGTTTTCAAGAGTTTAGAACTGATGAAACTTTAGGAGTCAGACAATTTCAGTTAGCCCTGCGTAAGCTTAGGCAATTTACTTCCCGGGCGGAAGGAGCTAAAACTGAGTTAGACCTGGATGCTACTATTGATAAAACTTGTGATAATGCGGGGAGATTAGAACTGGTCTGGGATAGACCCCGGGAAAATAGTATTAAAGTATTACTGCTGATGGACGCAGGCGGCTCCATGGTTACTTATAGCAGACTTTGCAATCAGCTATTCACCGCGGTCAATAAATCTAATCATTTTAGAGATTTGCGGGTGTACTATTTCCATAACTGTATTTATGACTGGTTATTCCACGACCCTCATTGCCGGGTGCCTGATTTCACCCCAACGGAACATATTTTGCGTACCTTAGATCCTGAATATAGGGTAATCATAGTCGGGGATGCCAGTATGGCCCCTTTTGAGTTGACCAGAATCGGGGGAATCATAGAGTGGAATTTATATAATGATAAACCCGGCCTTGATTGGCTGAGACGTTTGCGTCAGCGTTTTGAGTACTCAGTATGGTTAAACCCTATCCCCAAAACGTATTGGGACTATACTGACGGAGCTTTTACCATTAAAAAGATATCCGAAATATTCCCGATGGAAGAATTAACTGTAGATGGGCTGGATACCGCCATTAAAAAACTGCGCAGCCGCAGTGCGGTGGGGGTAATTTAACTGGTGAGGAGTAAGGGATTAGGTGTAAAACGTACATCTAAGGTTTATAGTAAAAGGGGGAGGTTCGGCAATCTCTTCCTTTTTGATTTTTATGATAAAATAGATTAAGTTATATTTTTCACAAGGAATTTTGCAGGAGATTTTTAAGGCATAGAGAATATTACATTTACATAATATTTAAAGACGAAATTTTTCGAGTGGGGAGGAAGCGACATATGGATTTTTCACTTACTAAGGAACAACAGTTGATACAAAGGATGGCCAAGGAATATGCTGAGAAGTATATTGAGCCTATTTCACATCAAATAGATGTGGAAAATAAAATACCTGATGAAATTCTGGCCGGACTAGGGGAGTTAGATTTATTTGGTATTCCTTTTTCGGACGAGTACGGCGGAGCCGGAGCCGGATATTCCAGCTATGTATTAGCTATGGAGCAACTGGGGGCCGCCGCATCAGGAGTAGCCATGATTATTTCCGCTCATACTTTGGGTTTGGGTGCTATTGATGCTTTTGGCAATGAGGAGCAAAAGAAAAAGTATATGCCTAAAGCGTGTAAGGGTGAACATATAGTATCTTTTGCCTTTACTGAGCCGGGTACCGGTTCTGATCCTAAGCAAATAGCCTCAACCGCCAGAAAAGATGGGGATAGCTATATTATCAACGGAACGAAAAGATTTATTACTAATGCCGGTTTTCCCGGACCGATAGTAGTATTTGCCAAAGAAGAAGAAAGTGGAAGAGTAACCGGCTTTATAGTAGAAAAATGGTGTGAAGGTTACTCTATATCGGAACCTTGGGATAAGGTAGGAATGCATGGAGGACCGTTACTTGATGTATATCTGAAAGATGTAAGAGTACCGGCGGAAAACGTATTAGGTGCTGTTGGGCAAGGTTATCCGATCTTGCAATATGCTATTTCTTTTGGTAAAGTCGGAGTCAGTTCTACGGCTTTAGGCGGAGCTTTAGCGTCTTTCAATGAAGCAGTTAAATATGCTCAAGAAAAAACTCATCGTGACCAACCTATCGCTAATTTCCAGGCGATTAAATTAGATATAGCAGCAATTGCGGAAAAACTCGAAGCATGTAGATGGCTAACCTATAGATTAGGATATTTAGCCGATAATGCTAAAGACCCTATTCAATTTGCTAAAGAGGCAGCTTTAACTAAAGATTTTATCTGTGAACAAATAGTAGACATTGCTAAATTAGCTACCGGTGTTCATGGTTCTTACGGTTTAATGAAAGACTATAAAATAGAACGTCTGTGGAGAGATTCCATTGTGGGTCTGCAAATCGAAGGAGTTTCTTCTATGCAGAAGATGATAGTGGCCGGAGTAATTTTAGGTAGATAGCCTATATTAGAATAATGGGAGCCGCTAGGTTCCCATTTTCCTATTAATTCATAATAAGAGAGGTGCAGAAGCTTTATGGAAAAGTTTGACGTAATTATAGTAGGAGGTGGCCTGGCCGGCCTTGCTTCTGCCTACACTCTAGCCCAGGCTGGGCTTGAAGTATTGGTATTAGAGCGCGGGGACTATTCGGGAGCGAAGAATGTGACCGGAGGCCGGCTTTATGTTAGTCCTATTCGCGACTTATTTCCCGACTTGTGGAAAAAAGTTCCCTGGGAGCGGTTTATAGCCCACGAAGAAGTAGCGATGATGGCAGGAGAGCGTTCCTTAACTCTGCGTTATAGTGGGCAGGAATTAGCTAGTGAGCCCTACCAAAGCTATAGTATTTTAAGAGCCAAATTTGATAAATGGTTGGCCAAGCAGGCCGAAAGAAAAGGTGCGGCAATAGTAACTAAAAGTAAAGTTGATGATGTTATTATTGAAGAAGGCAGGGTCAAAGGGGTCTGGGCCGCAGGTGATGAATTACGGGCCGATGTAGTAATCGCTTGTGATGGAGTTATGTCCTTAATTTCTGAACGGGCCGGCTTAAAAAAACCCGGCTTAGCCAAAGATCATGCAGTAGGCTTTAAGGAAATTATTGAACTTGACCCTACGGTTATTGAGGACCGCTTTGGTTTAGAGGAAGGCGAAGGGGCGGCCCGCTTATTTATGGGAGAAGTCACCCAAGGTAAATTTGGGGGCGGATTTTTATACACTAACAAGGAAAGTATAAGCTTAGGTATTGTAGTAGGTATTAAAGATTTAATGGAAGATACTAAGGTATCAGCCCCGGAGCTTATGGACAATTTTAAGCTGCGTCCCGAAATAGCCCGCTTAATTAAAGGGGGGCAAACGGTAGAGTATTCTGCTCATGTTATTCCCGAAGGAGGATACCATGCTATAGGCAAGTTATTCGGGGATGGGATTTTAGTAGCCGGTGATGCCGCCGGTTTATCTATGAATATCGGGGTTACCGTCCGAGGCATGGAATATGCTTTGGCTTCTGGCTACTATGCCGCCCAGGCGGTGATAAAAGCTAAAGAAACCGAAGATTTCAGCGCCGCGAAGCTATCCCTATATGAAAATCTTTTAAACAATAGTTTTGTAATGAAGGATTTCAAAAACTTTAAAGAAGCTCCTCATGTTTTAGAAAATCCCCGGTTCTTTAACCATTATCCAGAATTAGTCGGCAATATCATGAAAGATATTTACGAAGTACCGGCCGGCTCCAAAGACCGGATATTCCCCACGGTGAAAAAATACATGAAATTAGGTGAATTATTGGCCATGGTTGGGGATATGAGAAAGGTGATGAAAATATGAGTGAACTGATGGGATTAAAAGCTAAACTAGGCTTAAATGTATTTAAGGAAGATAAAGAAAGACATATTATTATTAAACCCGGGATGGAAAAAGACCCCCGGTTAAAAAGAGCGGTGGTAGTATGTCCGGCCGGCTTATATAGTTTAAATGAAGCCGGGGAAGTAGAGTTTACTATTGACGGATGTTTAGAATGTGGAACTTGCCGTATTGCCTGTGGTACGGAAGTATTGGACTGGCAATACCCGGCCGGCGGCAGTGGGGTGCAATTCCGTTTTGGGTAGGGGATTCCCGATATTTCTGGGTAATGGTAGGCTTCGCCTACTGGGTTTGACGCTGGTTTGCTTCGCGAACACACAGATTTTTTATGATTAACGCTGATTTTTGAAAAAAATTTTATGTATAAGGAGGTTTGCTATAAATGAATATTGTTGTGGCTATGAAACAGATTCCCGATTTACAGCAAATACGCATTCGCAATCGTCAGCCTATATTTGATGATGTTCCTTTAACTTTAGGTAATATTGATAAAAATGCCTTAGAAGCTGCGGTTAATCTTAAAGAGGCTTTAGATGCTAATGTGGTGGTTATATCGGCCGGGAATGAAGAACTGGAAGATACCATTAAGGAAGCGCTGGCGGCTGGTGCTGATGAAGCTTTTTTAGTATTGGATGACGAATTAGAAAATGCTGAAAGCAGTCAGGTAGCGGCGGTGTTAGCTGCGGGACTTAAAAAAATTGATGATATTGGTTTAATACTCTTTGGGGAAGGCAGCGGAGATAACTATTCGGGACAAGTTGGCTCCCGGGTAGCCGAATTACTGAATTTACCCCAGGTTGGTTATGCCAGTGCCATTGAAGTTAAAGATAATACAGCTATTGTTACCAGATCCTTAGAGGATGCCGAGGAAGTTGTGGAAGTTGAACTACCGGCGGTGGTGATGGTTATTGCCGGTATAAATGAACCCCGTATACCATCAGTAACCCAAATTTTAAAAGCAGGAAAAAAACCTAAAGAAATACTGGAATTAGATGAGCTTGATATAGAATTAGGTACAGCTCTGACGGAAACTACCAGTAATCTTGCCCCCGAAAGTAACCGGAAAAAAGTTGTGGTTAAATCGGTTGATGAATTGATAGCAGCTCTCAAGAGTGAAAACCTGATAGGAAGGTGATAAGG
>JAEWZB010000063.1 GCA_023395515.1 Bacillota bacterium | reverse complement strand
CCGGCATGCCCACCGGGCTATTAATAATTCCTATATCTTCTTGTGCAGCGTTAATATAAGAATTTTTAAATTCTACGGAGGCATCACATTCATGAGTAGTAACAAAGCGGGTAGCCATTTGCACCCCCGCAGCACCGAGCTGCATTATCTTATAAATATCTGCACCGGTATAAATTCCGCCCCCGGCAATTACCGGGATAGACTTACCATACTTTTCCTCAAAAGGTTTTAGCTCCTTAATCACATCGGTAAGAATATTTTCCAGGGAATATTCCGGATTATTAAGCTGTTCCGCCTTAAACCCCAGGTGTCCCCCGGCTTTAGGACCTTCTACAACTACTCCATCAGGAACATAATTATATTTATCAATCCAACTCTTAGTTATTATTTTGGCCGCTCTACCTGAAGATACAATAGGGACTATTTTGGTTTTACTTGTTTCATTTACGTACTTAGGAAGAGTTAAAGGTAGACCGGCCCCGGAAAAGATAATATCTATTCCTTCTTCAATGGAGGTTTTAACCATTTCTTCAAAATTAGACATAGCCACCATTATATTAACTCCCAGAAGCCCGGAAGTATTATTTCTTGCTTGCCTAATTTCCTTTCTAAGTGCTCTAGTATTAGCTTCAATATAGTTGGAATAAAAATCTGCCTCTTGCATGCCGACCCCTGCCGCTGAGATGACCCCTACTCCGCCTTGATTTGCTACTGCTGAAGCCAGGCCGGATAAAGAAATTCCAATACCCATTCCACCTTGAATAATAGGAATATTTGCGGTTAAATCGCCAATGCTTAATGCTTTCATTAATGTAGAATTCATACATTCCTCCGCCAATTATAATATTGTTAATTTTATTTCAATATATATAACTGATATTTTATCATAAAGTATTGAAAAATTATCGGAATATTTTGAACATTAGCGAAAAAAATTACTATGAATAAAAAACTCCAAGCCAGTTTGTGCTCTGTTCTATGCTATGGTGCCAGCTGGAAGCCGGTTATATGACTTAATATCCAATCGCCCTTGGTGTCTTGGATTTTGATGTCACAATGAATGGGATAAGCTGAGCCCATTGGCCATTCTAAAGGGTCGTTAAGCCCCTTGGCTGCTAAATCTAAACTCCACTCTATTCCAGTTTTGCTGCCGGTACTGAGCGGCTCAACCTCCAACCAGCAGTTATCAGGATTAGGGGAGGGATTGGTCCATGACCATTTATCTGTAGTTGCAGGACTTAAATAATAAACTTCAGAGCTTGCTCCATCGAGATACCATAGTCTTACATAGCCTTGGCTAACGATTCCATTGTTTAGTACTACACCTCTAAGAAGCAGGTTCCCCGTATCCATAGATAAAGCTGTTGTTGCAATACAGGCGGTGGTAGGGATGATATCTGAAGAAACATCCAGGAGGCGGCCGTCAGCACTTTTAAGGGGAGCATCAAGGGTAAATCTAAATATTCCGGTGGTAAAATCACCGATACGGTCAGGAATACTGCTCATATCCAGTTCGAAGATAAGATCCTTGCCAGACAGGGAGGCTACAGCCGGAATTGAACCGTGGCCAAAAGAATATCCATGCCGCGTAAAATCTCCCCAGCCATGAACGAATAATGTAAAGGTGCTGCCGGCACTTTGGCAATAAATGGGTATTTTGGCCGAATTACCTGGGGTCAGGGAAGCCAGAGCAGGGAAGCCTAATGAAGACATATCCGGCTCATAATTAAAACGGAAGGTCAGCGAAGCGTCATATACACTAGCACCTACAGTGTCTTGGCTGTTGACAATAATCTTTTCCAGAACAAAAGGCTGGGGAGGTAAGTTATTACTGTCTCCGCTGCCATTGCTGCTGCTACGGTCTTCCCTGCCGATATTAGGGGGCGGGAGCAGGATTTCATGAATCTGGCGCAGGGTTTCTTCCAAGGCCGGAAGCGGATGGGAGGCCGGGTCGGGAAGATTAGGCGCTATGAAGGGGTTCATAATATTTTCCGGTGGAGGTGAACTCTGGTTTTGAGCCATATTGTCCAAGGTATTCAGAACCCAGCTCTCTTGCTGGCTCCATTGTGCTATCTGGGGGGGAGTCATAGGAGTCGGCGGAGCAGGCGGCCCTCCGCCGGCTATGCCTTGGATAGACTGACCGGGGGTGAGGATTTGAGTTTGTGCACCGGAAGTTAACGAGCCGCTGCCGGTTAAGAGGCTCATGAAACCGCTGTCAAAAACATCTGCCATAATATTCCAACAGGTGCCTCGAATAGTGGCTACGCCCCAGTCCATATCGATGGTGACTTTTACTTTTTCTTGCTTATAGGACTTATACCAGGGAATCTTTTCAGCAGTTACGGCCTTATGGGTTTCTGGTGCAGAAACTGCGGTAGGGGCATTTTTAGGGGTAGTAAGGCTGGAAAGAGCCCCGAACATATTGCCGGAGTGAAGTTGTAAATGAAGGTTATCTACTGCCGTACCGGGTCGGCCATCTTTTTGAATATAAGCCCGCCCCTGGGATTTTTTGATGGTGAGTATACTTTTTTCTTTTAAGAGCAGACTGCTGCCGTCGGGATAATTTATCTCGGCTGTGGCTCCGTCCAGGGTTTTTATAGTGTCACCGGCGCTTACCGGCGTGGTGTCCTTTACGGTGACGGTTTCCTGCCCGGCCCGTATAATTTTTATTTGGCCGGATTTGACTTTTAAGGTGCCATATAACGGACAACTGAATAAATCAGGATCACTGGTAAGCATTACGGCCAGAGCGCGGCTGACGTCCTGACGGGTAATATTCTGGTCGGGGTTGATAGTATTACCTTCAAGGCTTATCATTCCGGCATCTATAGCCATGGTCATAGAGCGGGCTGCCCAATGGCTGGGAGGCATATCCTGCAAGGGAGGCAGGGCTGTTCCGCTGTCCTCCTGACGGGAAAGTCTCATAATAAGGCTTATGGCTTGGGCGCGGGTTAAGGACTGCTCCGGCTGATAGCTGCCGTCTCCCATGCCGTGCAGATAACCGGCCTTAACGGCTGCGGCGATATATTGGGCAGCCCAATGCTCTGGGCTTACGTCATTGAAACTGCTGTCTGACTGGGTGCTGGTATCCAAATGGGCGGCCTTGCTGATGATTACCGCCGCCTGGGCGCGGGTCAGACCTGCTGAGGGATGGAAGCTGCCGTCAGGGAAGCCGTGCAGTATTCCCCGGGTGTTTAGATATTTGATATATAGCAGTTGCTGGTCGCCGGCAGATACGTCACTGAACGGACTGGGGACGGTACTGTTGGCTGCCAGTGTTCCTCCGCCGGGCAGTAGCAATACCAGCATCAACAGAGTTACCAGCAATGTGGTAAAGGGGGTACACTTTTTTGGTCTAATCATTTCATCATCTTCTTCCTGCTAATATTCTTCTATATCACTTTAAACTACACTTATTGTCAGTCTCTGATACGCGGCCTGGCACGCGCATTAATCCGGCTTTGCCGTTTTTCTTCCATTTTACGGCGATAGCATGCCGGACATCCGGTTCCTTGGGAACGGGAAACGGCCATAGTCTGCCACGAATGTCCGCACTGCTCACATTTCCACCAAATGTGTAAGCTGCTGGTCTTACCGGTATTATGCGGAGTTAATTCCCGGTTTTTTTCCTGATCCCATTGCTGTAAGAGCCATTCCCGCCCGGTCGCTACGCAATGCTCATAAAAGCTGATTTTCACTTTTTCCCTCCCATTCTATTTTTTAATACATGATGCTATACTAAGCCTACACCGTACATGGATGGGCGGGTCAATGGTTTTTTGCTATTGGGGGGAGAGAAGTTATGAAGAAATATGAGAACTTATTTCAGATTGGCCAGGTGGCGGTGCTGTGCGGAATCACTCGCAAAATGATTTTAAATTATGAAGATTTGGGGCTGGTAGTACCGGCGCTGGTGGATGATAATTCGGGCTATCGCTACTATGACATTATGGTAATTGCACGTATCCAGAGCATTTTGGAGCTGCGGAGGGTCGGTATGTCTTTGCCTGAAATTGGCCGCTATCTAAATGGTGAGCTGACAGCGGAAAATCAGGTTGCCGTCCTTGAGGAACAAAAGCGGCGGCTTGATTTTATGATTACTGAAATGAAGATGCGTACAGTTAAGCATAAAGAATACCGGATTGAGGAGATAACTCTGCCGGAAGCAGTCTGTCTGCGCACCGAATATGTTGCCTCCGGTGTAGAGGATGCTATAGCTGCTTGTGCTACTGCTTACGGAAATTGCAGCACCCGGGGGATTCCCTTTGCGGTGGCCGCCTATCATTTTTGCGAGTTCCCCGAGGATGTGATGGCAGATGATTTTTTCAAGACTGAGAACATTCCCATGCGGATCTGCATTTCTATCGACCCAGCCCAAGCTCCCTTAGATGCGGTGATTTATCCCGAATGCCGGGCACTGTCGCTGGTGTATCGGGGAGCTTATGAAAATAGTTACGATGCCTATGAAAGGTTAAAGGAACACATCTTGGGCAACGGATATAAGGTGTGCGGCTATCCTCGCGAGATATATTTACAGGGGGATTTTGACGCGGCTTTCGATGATAACATTGTGCAGATCGTGATTCCCGTAAAGCAGGAGTGATGGGTAAAGGCAGGATTTCTATTCAGTGGGAGCAGAATTTCCCACTGAATGAAATTTACTTTATTACTACTCAATTATCTCAAACTTATACTTAGCCAACTTATCTAAATCTTCCTGACTTAAGGAATATTCTCTTTCCAGTAATTGCCTGGTGGCAGGAGAGCCGCATAGTTCCGTAGATAAGTAGCGCAGTCCATTATCATTTACCATGGTTACTATACATTTTACTTCCGGGTATTTTAAGGCTACTTTTCTAGCGGCAGCTACATTACAGCCGGAGGAAATACCGCAAAATATACCTTCTTTTTGGGCAATTTGCCGGGCCATTTGAATAGATTCATCAGAACTGACCAGAACTATACCATCAACATACTGTAAATCCAGTATTTCAGGAATTAAGCCATCAGCTATACCCTGAACCTTATGCTGGCCAATTTTACCCCGGGCTAATATAGGGGAATCCTCGGGTTCGGATATATATATTTTTATGTTAGGATTTTTCTCCTTTAAATACTTAGCTGTCCCGGTAACTGTGCCGCCGGTACCTTGACACATAATAAACACATCGATATTACCCTGGGTTTGTGCCCAGATTTCCGGGGCAGTGTTATCTAAATGGGCAGCCAGATTTTCATTTCTATAAAATTGCCCTACCTCAAAAACCTGGTCTCCGTATTTTTCTTTAATTTTATAAACTTCTTCTAAAACTAAATCTACATCAGTTTCTGCACCCGGGGTTAATACTAATTCAGCTCCATAAGCCCGGATAGTTTTCTTCCGTTCTTCACTCATTCCTTCAGGCATAACTATAATTACCCGATATCCCTTAGCGGCTCCCACCATAGCAGTAGCAATGCCTGTATTACCAGTAGTGCCTTCTAAAAGTATCATACCTTCTTTAAGGTCGCCCCTTTGTTCCGCTTTTTCTACAATAGCGTGAACTACGCGATCTTTAAGGCTGCCACTGGGATTGGCATATTCCAGCTTAATACAAATGTCCGCATTCAGGCCGGCCCCAATTTTATTCAGTCTAATCATAGGAGTCTTACCTACTGCTTCCAACACATTATCGTAAATATGTTGGTTACTACCCCAATTCATTATTAACAACCCCCCCTGTATTTTATAGTGGCCATTCCCTGCCAAAATTAAGATTTCTAGTCAGTTTAAAAGTTTCCTGGCGAGGAAACTTATTAAAAAAGCCCGGCAGGCTTTTAGTTTGCTCCTGAAATAGCTGCATAAGCTCCTTAAAGTATGTATCCCTGGTTTCCACCTGACGTAAGCTTAACCCTTTGGCCCGCAATTTATCAGCAATAGTATTATTAAGTTCTATTTCATAATCTGATAATAAGTCAAAAAACTGCTGCCAATTCTTTAGTTGCTCTTCGGCGCCCCAATTAATGCCGGGGCAAACAAAATGGCGGCAAATAGATTCCCGTAAATTTTGGTCAAGCAAGCAGCCTTTATCATTAGTATGGAACTGACATTTATAACTGGTCCCATCTATACTGTTATTGACCGTAACTGAAGAATCTAAAACCGTAATATCAGATAAATTTAAAATATATTCCACTAATTCAGGTTTATTACTAAGTAAATACGCAAAATCGGCCGGGTAAAAAACCGGAGCATAAAATCCACAGCAGCCTTTATCATCCTGCCGGGGACATTCATTGCATAAATCTACTTCTATATAGCTTCTTAAACCCTGATTATAGAAAGTTATTGATATTTCTTTTTGCATAGCTGCCTCGCATAGTTTTAACCTTTTTATCCGATGACTAATCTGCCCTAAGACCCCCGCCTCTATAGGCGGCGGGTGCCCAAGGGCAGCTAAGTCCCGGATCCGTGCGACTAAGATTCAGATGGAGCTCCATCTGAATCAAGTCTTACTTTATAAGTATAGGGGTTTTAGGTCATAAGGAAAAGAGTAAAAGCTTATGATAGCTGATATTTGCATTTAGCCGTTAAAATCGGTATTATTTACCTAAAAGATTGGATAAACAGGTGATAGAGCGGTGAATAAAGTAGGGATTATAGGCGGAACTTTTGATCCTATCCATTTTGGACATTTAATAGCTGCCCAATGGGCCAAAGATGCATTAAACCTGGAGCAAGTGATTTTTATACCGGCTGCAGAGCCCCCTCATAAAGATGTTAATGAAGTGTCAGACAAAAATTACCGCTTTAACATGGTAAGCCTGGCTATTAGGAATAATGCGGGATTTATTCTTTCCGATCTGGAGATACGAAGAAGTGGCAACTCATATACCGTTGATACCCTTAAACATTTCCGGCAGCTTTACCCGCAGGCCCAGTTATTTTTCATTATGGGCCTGGATGCTTTGCTCCAGTTAGATACTTGGAAAGATGTAGAAGTTCTTATTGAGTTAGCTACTTTTGTAGTTGCCACCAGACCCGGCTATAAAATAGAGCCGGATGACTCTATCTATAATAAATTACCCCGGTCCATTGAGAATAAAGTTATTTATTTAGAAATTCCCGGGGTAGAGATATCCTCCAGCCTGATCCGTCAAAGATTACGTCAAGGTAAATCTATAAAATATTTAGTCCCGGCAGCAGTTGAAAACTATATTTATGATAATAATATATATGGAGAAGTATATGATAAAAGCTGATCAAGCTGATCAACTAATAAAATCGAAATTAACACCCGCCAGATATAAACATTCCTGTAATGTGGCTGATGTGGCTAAAGAGCTGGCCCGGCAATTTAAAGTGAATGAAGAATTTGCTTATATAGCCGGATTGCTTCATGATTATGCCAAAGGTTTATCGGGAGATGTACTTTTGAAAATAGCCGTAGAAAACCGGCTTATAGATGATGATATTGAGTATCTAATACCTGACATCTTACATGCTAAAGTAGGAGCTTTTTTATTAAGCCAAGAAAACCTGGTTAAAGAACCGGAGATACTAAATGCCATAGCCTTTCATACTCTGGGGGATGAAAATATGAGTGATTTGGATAAAATAATTTTTTTAGCTGATATGATTGAGCCGGGCCGTGATTATCCGGGCCAGGAAAGATTGCAGTGCTTAGCAGGCAGAAATCTTGACGAAGCCATGTTATTTGGACTAGAATCAACCATAAAGTATTGTATAGAAAAAGGCCGGCTTCTCCATCCCCAAACTATTGCAGTCAGAAATATGTTTCTTAAAATAAATTCGGGAATTTTAGGAGGTTGTTAGTGATTGAGTGATATTAACCAAATAGTACAACTGGCAGTGGAAGCATCTTTAGAAGAAAAGGCTAATAATATCGTAGTATTAGATGTTCATGAACAGACCATAATTGCAGATTATTTTGTTATAGCTAGTGGAAGAAGCTTTATTCAGGTACAAAGCATTATAAATGCCATTGAAGAAAAGCTGGCCGAACATGAAATTATGCCTTTGCGCAGAGACGGGCATAAAGAAGGAGTCTGGGTTATCTTAGATTATGGTTCAGTTCTGGTGCACGTATTCAGACAAGAAGAACGGGAATTTTATGGACTAGAGCAATTATGGGGTGACGCAGTGGAAGTCTTGGTAAAGCAAGACTAAATCTGGACATATAGATACCAACTGAACTAAGTTTTAGTGAAGGCAGGCGGCACATTTTGCTGTCTGCCTTTAGTTCCGCTTTATAATTGATAGGCAAATTGAATAAAAGCTAAGGAGAAGATTATGAGTATTACCGTCAGAGAGTTTACCCAGCAAGATATTCCCACTATGATTGCCATTTGGAACGAAATTGTGGAAGAAGGTATTTCTTTTCCCCAGATGGAAATTTTAGATGAAAAAAGCGGCTACGACTTTTTTGCCGGCCAATCTTTTACCGGGGTAGCCTGGGAGCAGGAGACTGGTAAAATGGTGGGACTGTATATCTTACATCCCAATAATGTAGGTAGATGTGGTCATATCTCTAATGCCAGCTATGCAGTAAAAAGTGATGAGAGAGGTAAAAGAATCGGCGAAATATTGGTTTTACATTCTATAGCCCAAGCGCGGGAGCTAGGTTTTAGAATATTGCAGTTTAATGCAGTGGTAAAAACTAATATTACAGCTATCCGTTTATATAAAAAGTTGGGTTTTGTCCAGCTGGGTGTTATTCCGGCAGGTTTTCTCATGAAAGACGGAACTTATCAGGATATTATTCCCCATTATTATAGGTTGGGTTGATAATCCACTGCTTCACTTGTCATCGTAATGCGACCGACATTGGAGTATTTCCAACCGGTTTTCTTCAATACGGTAAATCAGGCGGTTTACCTCGTCGATACGCCTGCTCCAGCAGCCCTGATACTCATGTTTGAGCGGTTCGGCTTTTCCGATGCCTACATGACCGTTCCGTTCAATATCCTGTAGCAGTTTGTTGATTCGCTTCAGCGTTTTTTTGTCCTGGGTCTGCCAGTAAAGGTAATCCTCCCACGCTTCGTCGGACCACACCTTAATCATCTTCTACCTCAATCAATTCATGGATGGTTCCCTTACCAGCGTTAAGCTGTTCAAGGGCCCGTTTGAGCCTTTCTTGATTAGCCTGTGAATAAAATGGATCGTCACTGGCGACGATTTCAAATGGAATGCGGCGTTCACGAAGTACTGCTTTGACAAACAGATTGACTGCCACGGAAGCATTCATACCCACATCGCTGCAAAAAGCATCGAATTGCTGCTTTACCGATTCATCAATGCGGACGTTGAGCGTTGTTTGAGCCATATTGCTCACTCCTTTCACATTGTATATTCATTGTATTATATTATATGGACGTTGTCGATAAATATTCCCTAGCTTCAAAAAATATCTCACTTTTCTGCTACATAGTAAAGCTGCTTTAAGCTTCCGCAGCTTTAGCACATGTTTTTGCACTGGGAAAATTGATTTTATTGCTTCCAAGCTTCCCTAATTTTTCGGTCTTTTTCTTAAGAATTTCTTAAGATGAAAGAATATCCCCCAAAAATTCGTATTTTAAATATATAATTTTAAAGATATGAATTTATGGATAACGGAGGTAAGCTTGTGGAACCCGATATTAAACAAAGTCTAAAAACACGTCTGAAGAAAATTCCCCGTTGGCTTAAAATAACGGTGGCCTTAGTACTTATACCAATAATTGGGGTGGGAGGATACACCCAAGCCGCTAAAAATAAACCCTTAGTGGTGCAAATACATACGATTGCTAAACAAGATATCGAAAAGACCGTGGTGGCTAATGGAAGATTAAAAGCTGTAAATGAACAAATATTTTTTACTCCCGTTGATAGCACTTTAATGGAATTGAATGTGGAAGTAGGAGATCAAGTTAAAAAAGGAGATATCTTAGGCCGTTTAGATACTTTGGAACTGGAGCGGAGATATCAAAATGCTTTAGCTAACCAAGCTGCTAAAGAAGCAGAACTGGCTAGAGCTTTAGCCAGCAGTGATGAGTTAATTTTTAAGGCGGCGGAAGCTGAATATTTAAAAGCTAAAAACAATTTTGAAAGAATTGATAAACTATACCAAGCTGGCGCCGCTTCTTTAGTGGAACTGGAAACTGCCCAAACCGAATGGACTCGTGTCGAATCCAGCTATTATGAAGCCCGGGTAAAAGCCGAACAAAAAGCCTCCGCACGGCTTAGCAGTTCTTTGCAAGCTCAAGTAGATTTAGCCGGACAAGAAGTAGCTCAAGCTAAAGAAAGGGTGGATTTAGCTACCTTTATAGCCAATCATGACGGAGTAATTACCTATGTAGGAGCTAAACGCGGTAATCAAGTTATGGAAGGTACCGAGCTTTTAGTATTAAGTGATGGTAGTAATTTAGAGATTAATGCTAATGTTAACGAAATTGATGCCGGTCATCTTAAAATTGGTCAAGAAGCAGATATCAGATGTATGGCCTTATTTACTGAAAAATATAAAGGTGAAATAACCCGGATAGGTAATGCGGCTATTTTAGAAAAGGGTGGGGCCGGGGACAATGTTAATATTCCGGTTACAGTTAAATTAAACGGTGATATTACCGGTTTGAAAATCGGCTACACTACCGATATGACCATAAGAATGTTAATGGAAAAAGACGTAATAGTAGCCCCCCTGGAAGCTGTATTAAATCAGAACGGCCAGACTATAGTTTATGTCGTGGAAAATGGTCAGTTACAGGAGAGGGTTGTTACTACCAAAGCGGGCAATGAATTATATGATGTTATTATTTCAGGTCTTGAGGAAGGTGAACAGATTGTACAAAAGCCTCTTCCTACCATGAGAGCAGGTATAAAAGTAGCTGCACCGCCGGAGGCCAATAATAATGATTAAAGTAATAGATTTGGAAAAAACGTATTATACTGGTGAAATTAAAGTTCAAGCCCTAAAAGGTATATCTTTTGAGGTTGCTCCGGGTGAATTTGTGGCTATCATGGGAGCCTCCGGTTCGGGTAAATCTACCCTTATGAATTTACTAGGATTACTGGATACCCCTACGGGCGGCAGATACATACTGGATAATACTGAAGTTTCCGCTTTAGATGAAAGTGAATATGCTACGGTTAGGAATCAGAAAATAGGCTTTGTTTTTCAGACCTTTAATTTACTGCCCCGCTTGACGGCCCAGAAAAATGTGGAACTGCCTATGCTATATGCGGGCATAAAGCCGGCCGAACGAAGAAAAAGGGCTCTTATAGCTCTAGAACGTCTGGGACTTAAAGATCGAATAAGCCATTTACCTAATGAGCTATCCGGCGGGCAAAATCAAAGGGTAGCTATAGCCCGTTCTTTAGTTAATAACCCGGCTATTATTTTAGCTGATGAACCTACCGGGGCTTTAGACAGCCGTACCAGTCTGGAAATAATGCAAATCTTTCAAGAGCTGAATCAAGCAGGGGCCACGATCATCATGGTTACCCATGAAGAATTTATTGCCCGGCATGCGGGTAGAATTCTGCGTATCAGTGACGGTCTTTTAGTGGAAGATGAAATAGTCGAAAAACCTAACCAGGCTAGTGAAGCTCTTACCTTACTAGAAAGTGAGGTAGAGATTTAATGAATATATTAGAGTTAATTATTGTTGCTTATGAAAGCATTAAAGGTAATAAATTACGTACTTTTCTAACTACCTTAGGGATAGTTATCGGAATTGCCGCTGTAATTGCCGTAATGGCTATAGGGCAAGGCGGCCGGGCTATGCTGATGCAGGAAATGGAGAAATTCGGAGTAAATCTTTTTGCGGTTTATGTTAATTATCAGGATAGCAGACCTTCCCGAATGGACGACTTGAAGCTTAGTGATGTAACCCTTATAAAAGAAGCTGTTCCTGAAGTAAAATATTTAGCTCCCATGACTTATAGCAGTATGGAGCTGCGCAGCGGTCAAGGCTCCGAATCAGTACAGACTATTGGCACTACTGAAGATTTAGCGGTGGTAAGAAATCTGGAACTTCTCCATGGCCGATTTATTAATGAAGAAGATCAGGCGGGGACGCGCCGAGTTATAGTAATAGACGAAGATACAGCCCAAAGCTTATTTAAAACTACTAATCCGGTGGGCGAATACCTGGTGGTAAATAATAACTCTACTCTGATTATAGGGGTGCTAAAAAAAGATGCTTCTATGATGTCCTTTAGTGCCAGGCAGATAGCCTATATCCCTATATCATACATGGATTATATGAATTCCTACTCTTTGATACATGAGTTCTGGGCTAGTGCCACTACTAAAGAGGAAGTGGATACAGCTATGGACCGAACTATAAAATTGCTGGAAAGAAGACATAATGCCCCTAACCACTACATGGCCTACAGCTTAGAAAGTGAAATGCAAGCCGCCGACAATATAACCGGTATTATAAGCTTAATTATAAGCTGTATTGCAGGTATTTCCTTACTGGTAGGCGGGATAGGGGTTATGAACATAATGCTGGTATCGGTCACGGAACGGACCCGAGAGATAGGAATACGTATGGCCCTAGGTGCTAAACGCCGGGATATATTAGTTCAGTTTTTAATTGAATCTGTAGTATTATGCATTTTAGGAGGTATTATCGGAACCATATTAGGTTATGGCGGAGCCTTTATAGTAGCTAAAATTGCCCATTGGCCTCCTTTAGTATCCTGGTCAACTATACTTATTGCCTTCCTGTTTTCTACTTGTGTAGGTTTATTTTTCGGTATATATCCTGCCAATCAAGCCGCTAAACTTAATCCTATAGAAGCCTTAAGAAGGGAATAAATAAAATTAAATACAACCAAGAAAGAAGGAGAGGCATATTCCGTAATGCCTCTCCTTCTTTCTTGGGTATATTGTCTATAATAAATAATGTTGTTGGGGGGAGGGGGTGGGCGAAACCGAAGCGATCATGGTTCTTTTTTCATCAATAGACGGCCCAACCCCGGGGGGGTGTAAAATATACCAACACAACACATTATTGGTACCTATTTAACGACAATATTAATTAATTTATTTGCTATTATTATAATTTTCACAATTTCTTTGTCTTTTGTCAACTCAAGTATTCTTGAGTTTTCAAGAGCTATTTGGCGTAATTCGTCTTCTTTGCTGTTTGACGGTACTTTAATCCGGTCTCTTACTTTTCCATTAATTTGTACCACAATTTCAACTTCATCTTGAATTAATGCTTCCGGGTCAACTTTAGGCCAGGTTTGAATAGTAACACTTTCCTCTTTGCCGATTATAGTCCATAATTCTTCGCAGAAGTGGGGACAAAACGGAGTAAGTAAAAGTAACAGACTTTCTATAGCTTCTTTTACTACGGCTAAGTTTGGTTCCGGATAGTCGCGGTAACTGCTTAAAGTATTACATAGTTCCATTATGGCACTGACGGCGGTATTGAAATTAAAACGTTCTTCTAAATCATCAGTTACTTTTTTAATAGTAAAATGAGTCTTGAAACGTAAGTTTTTAGTAGCTTCATCTAAACTTTCGACATTGTTAGATGGAGTTAAATTTTTAATACTGTCAGCATAATCGTTTACTAAGCGCCACACTCGATTAAGAAAACGGTACGATCCTTCGACTCCTTGATCACTCCATTCCAGATCTCTTTCCGGAGGTGAAGCAAAAAGGATGAATAGTCTGGCAGTATCAGCCCCATATTTATTAATAATTTCTTCCGGGCTTACTACATTGCCTTTAGACTTAGACATTTTAGTGCCATCTTTTAAAACCATGCCTTGAGTTAACAGGTTAGTGAAAGGCTCGGGGCAGGATAACAAATTAATGTCGTGTAAAAATTTAGTGAAAAACCGGGCATACATAAGATGCAAAATAGCATGTTCTACTCCACCGATATATTGATCGACCGGCATCCAATAATCAGCAGCTTCTTTAGTAAAAGGCATATCGGCCGAATCAGGACTGCAAAAGCGCGTAAAATACCAGGAAGAACAAACAAAAGTATCCATAGTGTCAGTTTCCCTATGGGCAGGATTTCCGCAAGCAGGGCAGGTAGTATTAATAAATTCTTCCACATATTTTAAAGGCGATTCCCCCGAGGGTTTAAAAGCCACATCTTCAGGCAGCAGTACCGGCAAGTCTTGATAGGGAACCGGAACTGCGCCGCATTTATCACAATAAATGATCGGAATTGGTGCTCCCCAATAACGTTGCCGGGAGATTAACCAATCTCTAAGCCGGTAGTTTACCGTACCTTTACCAATACCTTTTTCTTCCATAAAGTTAACTATAGCTGTTTTACCTTCTTCAACTGATAGTCCGTTAAAGGAGCCGGAATTAACCATTAAACCTTCTCCGGTGTAAGCAGTGTCCATTTCATCAAGGTTTAATGGGTTTTCATCATCTTGAATAACAATGGTTATAGGTAAATTATATTTACGGGCAAATTCAAAATCACGTTCATCATGGGCAGGTACGGCCATAATAGCCCCAGTACCATAATCCATTAATACGTAATTAGCAATCCAAATTGGAACTCTGCTGTTGTTGACCGGGTTTATAGCATAAGCACCGGTAAAGACGCCTTCTTTTTCAATTTCAGTAGATGAGCGGGCTACGTCACTCAGATGTTTCATTTTTTGCATAAAGCCCTTAACTTCTTGTTCTTCGGGTTTTCCGGCACAAAGACTGGCTACTAAAGGGTGTTCCGGGGCTAAAACCATATAAGTTACCCCAAAAACCGTATCCGGCCGGGTGGTAAATACAGATATAGTTTCCTCGCTATTTTCAATAGCCATAGAAAACTGGCAACCTTCACTACGGCCAATCCAGTTCTTCTGCATAGTTTTAACTTTTTCCGGCCAACCCGGGAGCAGTTCTAAATCGTCCAGCAATCTTTGGGCATAATCAGTAATCTTAAAAAACCATTGTTCCAGCTGTTTTTTCTCCACCTCAGCTTCACAGCGTTCACAGGCACCGTCTACTACCTGCTCATTGGCTAAAACGGTATGACAGGAGGGGCACCAGTTAACCCCGGCATTCTTTTTATAAGCTAAGTTATGGTCATAAAGCTTTAAAAACATCCATTGGGTAAATTTATAATAATCAGGTTTACAGGTGGCTAATTCACGATCCCAATCATAACTGATGCCTAAAGTTTTCAGTTGTTCTTTCATATTATCAATATTAGAGTAAGTCCAGCGGGCCGGAGGAGTACCGTGTTTTATGGCTGCATTTTCGGCCGGCAGCCCAAAGGCATCCCATCCCATAGGGTGTAACACATTATAACCGGACATACTTTTAAACCGGGCTACTACATCTCCAATGGCATAATTACGAACATGCCCCATATGAAGATTGCCCGAAGGATAGGGAAACATTTCTAAATCGTAATACTTAGGCTTGTTGGCATTTTCGCTAACTTTATAAAAATTATTATTTTCCCAATGTTTCTGCCATTTTGTTTCAATTGATTTGAAATCATATCTGTTTTCCACAAGCAGCCTCCTTTTTTTATTCAGAAAATAAAAAAACCTCATCCCAGTCAGGGACGAGATTAAAATTCCCGCGGTACCACCCTTATTGACAAATATAATAATGGTGGAGCTAGTGGGATTCGAACCCACGACCTCTTGAATGCCATTCAAGCGCGCTCCCAACTGCGCCATAGCCCCACATTAATGCCCACTTAATAAGATAACGGATTTTACCGTCCCAAGCTAAATATCACTTGTGAAACTCCCCGGCGAGTTCAATGGTCATTGTCATCTTCCACCTTAATGATGACTCTCTGGTATCTGCCATTTACTACTCCGGTTCAAAGCATTTTCAATATTCATTTGACATAAGAAATTATATGACAATTGTAGGTTAAAGTCAACAAAAACGGTATTTTAAATTAATAACTAAATTTCACATATTTTCAGTGACTATAAATCAGAAAAACGAAGAAAATATAAATGAGTTAATTTTAAGGAGGGATATTTTTTGCATAAAGGAAGACAAACTATAACTTGTTCTGTCACTAGTTGCAAGTACAATGACAAAAAACATTATTGTGAGCTGGAAGCCATAGAAGTTGCTCCGGTACAACATGTTCACAATGGGGTGGCTGAAGACGAAAGTCTATGTTCCAGCTACGAAAAACATTAGAACAAAAAAATAGTAATCCCTCAAAAAGCAGGTAGAAATGCCTGCTTTTTTATTGGTTTAAAGGAAATTAAAAAAATGGCTGCCAATTTAGGCGGTTTTCTTTGTAAATACTGAAGGAAAAGAAATGGTGTAGGGGGATAATCGAGAATTATAATGTTTATGCTGATTATAACTGCTTATAAAAATGATACATTTCCTCAACCGATGAAAACAGTAGTTGTTCTTTGGCGATTTTATTTACTAGACCGGCACCTATGGTTCCTTTATGTTTAGCGTGTATAGTACAAGTTCGCATTTTACCATCAGGTCCGGTTCCTTTCCAAATGGAAGTCTTACCTTGACGTTGCATATTTAGATTTTTGCAAATTTTCTCCAAGTCATCCCACTTAAAGGTATATCCCATGCTAACATATTTCCTCAAGCTCTAACACTTGTCTTAATTCCTCGGGATTGGCCCGCATAATTCGGCGTAAATACCAATAGTGTTTTTTATTAGGGTTAGAAGCACTTAAATAATACGGTAAATCATTGAAATAGACTAAAGCATATTCTTGAATATTACTGATTAAATCAGTTATTGCCTCTTCTTTGGTCTTCCCTAAACCAAATACGTTTACTTCCGGGCACCATAAAGAGTAATCATCACTATCTTTGCCCGGAGTATCCACCCATTCGCAAGTAAACCTTTTTTCCGAACACAACTCGTCCAACAAGGTTGTAGAAATAAGAGATACAGGAGCTTCATCTTTGCTTTTGGCATCAGCAAGAATGATTTCTTTTCCTTTAAGAGCTTCTTTTCTTAACATAGTAAATTTGTTTTTTGCTTCGCTGATAGCTAATTTAGACATATAGGTAACCCCTTCAAACATCTTATTTACTCCTATCTTAACAAAATATAGCCATTATAGCTATATGTGTTCAACTTATTAAATATACCTTATTACAATAATTGTTTTCTTTAAGTTTAAAAGGAAATTAACAAAAAATGGCGAATTTTGCAGTGGGGTGATTAAGTGGAAAATTATGATAAAAGGTTAATAGGCGTAATGATTGCGGTTTTAATATTAGCCTTTGGGGCGGGGAATTGGTATGCTCAAAGAATGGCCCATAAGCAGGCTTTGCCTGATGAATTAATCCTTCTTCAGGAAGATGATGATATTAGTCAGAAAGAGAGTACCGCACCAGAACTGGATATTGTAGTTTTTGTCAGTGGGGCCGTAGTAAATCCGGGGATTTACACCTTACCTGCCCGGTCCCGGCTTTATGAAGCCCTTGAAAAAGCCGGCGGTTTGCTACCCGAGGCTGAAGCCGGGCAAATTCCTATGGCCAGGATAATTGAAGATGAGGAAACCATATATATACCTAAGGCAGGGGAAGAAGGGGCAGGAGAAGAGGTTCTCCCCAGTTTACCTGATAACAGTTCGGCTAAAATTAATATAAATAAAGCTGCTGCCAGTGAATTAGAGACTTTAAACGGCATTGGACCTGCTTTAGCCCAGCGGATAATTGATTATAGAAACAAGCAAGGCCCCTTTAAAGATATAAATGAGATAAAAAATGTCAGCGGTATTGGGGATAAGAAGTTTGAGGCTATCAAAGATAGTATTTCTGTAAAGTAATATGGTCAGATCATGGTTTTTAACCTTTATTATGGTATTAATAGCTTTATGGGCCGCCTATTATGATTATTTTCTAATCGGCTTATTATTATTTTCCGGTGCTATAATCTATTTGTTCATAAATAAAAAAACTGCTCCAGATTTATTAGTTTTAGCCCTTACCGGCTTAGTCGCCTTAATTTTCTTCAATTTCTCCTTGATGCCTATCCCTGCAAGCTTGCCTGATTATGATGAATATAAACTAACCGGCTATGTAGTTAATTTCCCTTCCTATAAGGTCGAGCGGGGTAGTTTTATATTAAAGACTGAAGATCAATCTTATTACCGGCAAAAGGTTCAGGTATTTAGCAATTTTGATCCTAAATTAAAAAAAGGGGATTTGGTGGAGATCCAAGGCAAATTAACCGTTCCCGAGCCCCCCGGCAATCCGGGAGAGTTTGATTATAAGACGTATTTGGCCCGGGAGAAAATTTATTATATCTTTAATCTTAAGGAAGCCGATAACCTTACCATTCTTAGCCGAAACCCTAATATTTTATATAAACTTAGTAATAATTACCGTGAAAAGCTGGAATCATTATCTAATGATATTATGGGCCAGGAAGCGGCCGGTATTTTATTAGGTATGCTGATTGGGAAAATAGATAATATTGACCCCAATGAATATGAGGATTATCAAAAAACCGGAATAGTCCATGTATTTTCGGTATCAGGTCTTCATGTCGGTTTTTTAATAATTTTTTGCCACGGAATTATGTCATTAGTAAGCTTATCATCCCGGACTAAATTCTATGTAAGCTTAACCGTACTTTTCATTTACGGCACTCTGGTAGGTTGGCCTATAACTGTAATACGGGCCAGTATAATGGGGGCTTTAGGCCTTTTAGCTTTATATGTTAAACGGGAAAAAAGCCTCTTAGATAGTATGGGCTGGGCGGGATTAATAATTATTATAATTGATCCTTATGCCCCCTTTAAAATAGGCTTTCAACTTTCATTTGCGGCGACTTGGGGTTTAGTTTACCTGTATCCACTCATAAAAGCTGGTTTACCCATGAAAAATAAAGTTATAGATTATCTGCTTATCCCTTTATGTGCCCAGATTCCTACTATACCATTTATCGCTTATCACTTTAATCTGTTTTCTTCTATCTCGGTAATCAGCAATATTGTTTTAGGATATATTTTAGGTCTGATTGTGCTACTAGGCTTTGCTGCTATGACGGTTTTATTATTTTCTAAAACTCTATTTACTTTGCTGGCAATTCCTGCCGCTGCCCTTATTGAATTAGTCCAAGCCATAAATAGCTGGTTAGTTAATATTCCCTTAGCTTATATCCATGTAGCAACTCCTAGTTTACTGATTATAGCTATTTACTTTATAGGCTGGGCTTTAATCATTTTTTATTTTAATAAAAGGGCCAATTACCCTGCTGCCATAGCTGGTTTAGGGTTAATAGTTATTTTTATGGTAATTATCACTTTACCGGCTAGTTTTTATAATCAAGGAAAACTGGAAGTAGCAATAATAGATGTGGGCCAAGGAGATAGTATCCTGATAAAAAGCCCCCAAGGCAAGTTTATTTTAATTGACGGGGGCGGGAGTGATTTTAGTGACGTAGGCAAAAGAAAGGTATTAGCGTATCTAAACCACCGGGGGATCAGGAATTTGTATTTAGCTATTAATACCCACCCTGATACTGACCATTTACGGGGGTTGGAAACTGTTTTAAGGGAAGTGGCGGTGCAAAATATAGGTATACCTCATACTTTAAGGAATTCGGAAAAGTATAAGTATTTAAAAACTATAGCCCACCGGCAAAAATCTACGGTAATCCCTTTAGCAAAGGGACAGGTTTTAAAGATAGAGCCTGATTTTGCCCTGCAGGTAATTCACCCTGATGCAAGTAACTATGGTAAAAGTAGTGATAATGACGAGTCAATAGTACTCTTAGCTGAATATCATCATTTTTCCATGCTTTTAACGGGAGATATTGAAAAGGCCGGGATTGAGAGAATGCTGGCCAATTATAATCTAGCTCCGGTCACTATCTTAAAGATTCCCCACCATGGCAGCAAGAATTCCTTAGTTCCTGATTTGTACCAAAAGACTTCTCCTAAATATGGGGTTATATCAGCCGGTAAAAATAATGCTTTTGGGCACCCCCACGGGGAAATACTAGAGCAGTTGAGGGACCATGGAACTATTCCCCTAAGAACTGATCAAGGGGGTCTTATTTATATTGAAAGTGACGGTACTAGATTACAAATAGAAAGCTTTATTAAAGATTAAAGTAAGCCTACCCGTTCCCGAACTCTTTTTAGGGATTCTGAGGCTTTAGCCTTAACTTGCAGTTCATCGATAGTCAGCATTTCGCCCTTAGTCATCACCAGCTTTCCATCTACTATAGTCTGACATACATCAGTAGCATAAGCCTGATAAACGAGATGGGCATAAACACTGGCGGCATCTTTAGGTTGGCTATGCCAATTATTAATATCCACTACTACTATATCAGCTTTTTTGCCCACCTCCAGACTGCCGATTTCTTTTTTGTAGCGTAATTAGGCTAATCTTAAGGCGAAGTTAATAATAAACGCGATGGCAATTATATAAACTAGCCAGTGTACATCTTTAGCTTTGCCGGTTAAGGGCTTTATAATGGCATAAGAAATAAAGCCAAAAGCTATGCCTTGAGCAATATTATAAGTAAGAGGCATGAGAATTATAGTTAAAAAAGCCGGCAAGGCATCCGAGAATTCCGCGAAATCAATATCTTTTACTCCTTGTATCATCAAAGCTCCAATGATAATTAAAGCCGGGGCGGTAGCATAACCAGGGATGAGAGTAACTAAAGGAGCAAAAAATATAGTAAGAGCAAAAAGAATTGCTACTACTACTGCGGTTAAACCAGTTTTTCCTCCTTCTGTTATTCCGGAGGCATTTTCCACATAAGTGGTAACGGTACAAGTACCTACTATAGCACTCCACATAGTTCCAATCGAGTTAGCCATCAGGAAGCGGTTTAGATTAGGAATACGTCCTTCTTCATCCATTAAACCAGCCCGGCGGCTTAACCCGATTAAAGTACCGATATTATCAAACATTTCCACAATAGTGAAACTGAATACTATTGATATCAGACCATATTTTACGGCGGCCATTAAATCAAGCTGCCCAAAGGTAGCATCTATTCGGGGAAAAGAGAGGCTAATAACATCACCTACCGATTTAGGGGAATCAAATATTCCCAAAAGCATGCCTACTACGGTAGTACCTAGAATGGATAAAAGCAGTCCGCCCCGCACGTTTTTAGCTATTAATATACCGGCGGCAAAAACTCCTAACAGACTTAAGATAACGGCCGGTTCTGTAACATCCCCAATAGAGACTAAGGTATTAGGGTTTTCAACTACTACTCCCGCAGCTCTTAACCCGATAAAAGCTATAAAAAGGCCGACTCCCACACTAATGGAGATTTTTAATACTTCCGGTATGGACCTGACTATGTATTGCAGTACCCCCGTTATAGTCAAAATAAAGAATACTACTCCCGACACAAAAACTGCCCCTAAAGCAGTTTGCCAGGTAAGTCCCATGCCCAATACTACTGTGTAGGTAAAGAAGGCTTGCAAACCCAGGCCGGGAGCTGAGGCCATGGGCAGGTTAGCAAATAACCCTACTAAAAGGGTGGTACCAACTGTAGCCAGTATGGTGGCAGCTATAGCTGCTTCTTTGGGAATTCCCGCCTCACTTAATACATTAGGATTAACGAAAATTATATAAGCCAGGGTAACAAAAGTAGTAAGTCCCGCCACTATTTCAGTATTTACGTCAGTTCCTCTTTCACTAAGCTTAAAAAACCTATCCAGGGCAGATGTTTTTTCCAAGATAAAACCTCCTTTTTTCAATTGGCGTTATTATAATTTGCGGTTGTTTGAGTATTTATTATTTAAATCTAGTTTTGATTCTACTGTAAAAACTTATTCTTCGTTAGTTGAATGTATAAATATTCTGTTGCCAGACTTCGCATGGGAAACACCAACTGCTTGTCTCAAGAAGAAAGGGGTACCGGGCCAAAGTCACATCCTGTTCAGTGGCCCGCTCGCCTCGTCCGTGAGGCTCTCCCCCTTTCTTCTTTCGCCTTCGCAGGGTGTATCCTCATGCTACGTCAAACGGCGCCTACATATTTATACATTCAACATGATTAAAGCAGGTTTTTGACAGTGAGATCTAGTTTTACAGTTAATCCGGCTAAAAAATACTATTACTTATACCTGCAACATAGTTTGGAAAGGAGGAGGGATTATGAATTGAATAAACATGATATGGCTAACCAGAGTGTAGGTCTGCTGCTTTTGCAACTTTCTTTTCCTCCTATGCTTGGTATGGTTATCTACTCCATGTTCAGCATTATTGATACATTTTTTGTAGCCAAATTAGGTTCGGCAGCTTTAGCAGCTTTAACTATTACGATTCCTATCCAAGTATTAATTATTTCTTTAGCTTCTGCTACCGGGATAGGGCTAACCTCTCTAATTGCCAGAACTTTAGGCAGTGGAAATGTAAAATTAGCTGATAATATCGCTTGGCACGGAATCATTTTAAGTATTTGCTATGGAATTATTTTCGCCTACATAGGAAATCACTACATGGATGATTTACTAATAATTTTTGGTTGTACTTCTGATACCTTTTATCTTAGCCGCGAGTTTTTACAAATTATATTGACCGGATGTATATTTACTTTTATCCCCATGAACTTAGGTAACATAATTCAAGGGGAAGGTAATACTTTCCTGCCTATACTGGTATCCTTATTTGGTATGGGCTTAAATGTCCTTTTTGATCCTATTTTTATATTTGGACTAGGTTCATTGCCCGGTTATGGGCTTAAAGGTGCGGCCATGGCTACAGTTTGCGCTCAGATTATTAATACTTGCATAATAATTATTATTGTTGTACGCAGAAGAGATCAATTAACCTGGTCGTTTAAAAGATTTAGACCTAGTCTTAGTGTAATTTATGGTATTTATAAAGTAGGCATACCGACAATGATTATAGAGCTAGCCGGGGTTGTTTTAATGGGTTTTCTCAATCGTATCTTAGCCGGATTTAGTTATACAGCCATAGCCGCTTTAGGTATTTTTCTAAGGGTGAGGTCTTTAATCTATATGCCGGTTTATGGCCTCCAACAAGGGACTATGCCTATTGCCGGTTTTGCTTATGGAGCCGGTAATCCTGACCGGGTCAAAGAAGTGCTTATAAAGGCTTCCGTCTTATCCTTGGTTTATATGAGTATTATTTGTTTTATTTTGCACCAATATCCCACCTGGATCGTAGACTTCTTTTCCGATGATCCGGCTTTAACTATTATGGGAGTAACTGCTTTAAAGTTAGCTACTCTTACTTTCCCGCTTATGGGACCTTTGCACATTTTATATACGGTTTTACAAGCGTTAGGTAAAGGTACAACTGCTATGTTTTTATCCATAGCCAGGCAAATAATTTTCTTTTTACCTTTGCTGTTGATCTTGCCTAAATATCTTAATTTAAATGGAGTATGGCTATCATTTTCTGTATCAGAATTACTTTGTACCATTCTGGCTCTAGGGGCTCTGATACACTTATGGCGGGAATTACAAACTAAAAATAAATTAGCCGTACTCTTATTATTCCAAAGAGGGTATTTTATAAGAAGATTTATGGCCTGGCTGCGGTGGTAGTGTGACCGGGGGGTTAACTGTTCTAATAATTAGTGTATAATTTAAAATATTATTATTTTGAGCAAGAAGCAGCAGGGAGGACTTATAAATGGATGAAAACATGGTACTAGAAGCTCGTAATCAAGCTGGCAATTATTTTCGAGAAGGATATAATTGTGCGGAAACAATATTTTTAACTTTTCGTCCCCAGGTAGCACCGGAATTGGATGAAGATATGCTTAAAATATTTACTGGCTTTGGCGGGGGATTAGGTCAATCGGGATGTACCTGTGGAGCGTTAGTGGGATCAGTGATGATGTTAAACTTATTGAAGGGCAGAACTAATAAGGACGGAAGTCGTAAACCATCTTATGAGGCTGCGCATAAGTTTCACGATATATTTAAAGAACAATTTAAGTCAACTTGTTGCCGGACGCTAAACCGTAATCCTTTTGGAACCCCGGAACATCATAAGACTTGCTTGAAAATAACCGGAACTACAGCTAAGTTATTAGCGGAGTTTTTACAAGAGGAAGAATTAGTGTAAAAGATAACTTGAAATTTTAGAGGGGAGGGGGGAATTAATTCAGTCCTCCCCCCATAACTGGATTAAAGAGAAAAAGTTAATATTGTCAGATATTATTGATACGTATAGTTCCTGCACCAGGCGGCATCTAATCTTCCTTCCCGGACTTACACATTGCACCTATTCGTAATAGTGTATATAATTAAAGCATATCTTCATGACATGAGAGGTGTTGCAATGGATTACATCACTGTGCGGGGAGCGGCTGTTAAATGGGATATCTCTCCAAGGAGGGTGCAAAGGCTCCATGCACAAGACCGTATCCTAGGCGTGCTTTGCTTTTGGAAAATCATGGATGCTAATGATGCCCAAGAACCTGCCGACCCGCGGAAAAATTCGCCAAAAGGAGTTATAGCATATGAGGACGAATCCTGAAGATAATCAAAACCTTTTAGCGGACTCCTTCCAATCCTTTTTTAATTCTGATAAGGAAGCATTACTTGCCAAAGTAATTGAGATGTTCCCCTATATGATTCACGTTTTTGCCCCTGACGGAACTACTGTGTTTGTCAATGAGGCCGTGTGCAAGCAATATGGAATAACCCGGGAACTGCTTGAGGAAACTATCATTGGAAAGTATAACGTCTTAACGGACCCTGCTGTTGCCTCCGAAATTCCGCCCAGCGTGTTGCAGCGGGCATTTCAAGGAGAAACGGTTTATTGTCCGGATATTAAGATTCCTTTGAAGGTCTTGGCGGAGCGTTTTGGTGGGCAAGACTACGATATGGAGGCCATGTATCAGGCCATAACGACCTTCCCCATTTTTGATGATGCGGGACAGGTCGCATATGTTGTGGGCATCCAGACCGTCAGAAGAGTCTACCGGGGCAAGGAGGAAATCGAGAGAGCGAAGGAATACATAGAAAGTAACTGGCTGGACGCCTTCAATATAAACGAAACGGCGAAAGCGTCCGGGCTGAGCCGGACCCATTTTTCAAGGCTATTTAAGAAGCATACCGGGATGACGCCGCACGATTACTACGTCAAATTTAAGATCAGCCGTATCAAAGACAAATTATCGGATTCAAACCTGTCCATATCTCAGGCGTTTGCCGCCTGCGGTTTAGACTACAATGGTCATTTTGCGAAAGTTTTCAAAAGAAAGACGGGGTTTTCCCCATCCCAATATCGAAAAAACGCACAGCAGGACTGAACGCTCTGGCAGCGATATCAAACAGGTCTTCGGAATTTCCGGAGACCTGTTTTAATTTTGTGCAAAATGGTCCTTTTCTTACTAAACTAGGTCAGATAACGCCTATCTTATTAGGAAGATTTTTATTAAAGTGACCATAAATAGGAGTGGAAAGGAGGATGTGCTCCGTGGGTGAGAAAACAAAAGAACAACTGCTGGCGGAATTGCTGGAGCTTCAAAAGGAGCTGGCGGATAAAGTGCAGTATCACCATCAGATGATCCGGCGGTTCCAAATGCTTACCGCAAACGAAGGCCTATTTTCGCAAATCATTGATTTCTGTCCGTACCCTATTGCAGTATTTACACCCCAGGGAATTCTAGAAACGGTCAATAATGCCTTTGCCGCGGAGACCGGGGCAAACCAGGGAGATCTTAGGGCTGGCAGGCTCAATATTTATCATTGTATTTCCGATGACATTGCACTGACGAGTGGCGTCAGGCAGGCCTTCGCCGGGGAAACCTGTTTTCTGGATAATCTGAATAATCCGCTTATCGGATTCCCGGAACAAAAAAGCAAAAAAGATTTGCCATCAAAGAGTTATCAAAAAGCTATCATTTTTCCGATTCCAGCCGAGGACAGCTTGGTGATGCACGGTGTAGCAGTTTTTACAATCTGAATATAGGGGGATTACAATGACAGGGCAAAACAACAAAATTGCCGATGGAAATAAAGATGTGGAAAAGGAGATGACCCAAGGCTGGGAGGGAGCCTACCCGGCGGAGGATATTGAAAAGAACAGGACTATGGCAGGTCTTTCCTATCTGCTTTTCTTCCTGCCGCTGGTTGCCTGTCCCGAATCCGGGTATGCCAAATTTCATGCCAATCAAGCTCTGCTGCTCTTGATTACAGGCATAGCAGGTAACGTAATATTAGGTATCATCCCGGTAATTGGCTGGATGCTGATGCCCATTTTCGGCATCGGTATATTAATACTGGGAATTATGGGGCTCATCAATGGCTTTGGCGGCAAGGCAAAGAGGCTGCCCCTGATTGGAAGATTCGATATCCTGAGATGAGGATGAAGCCTCATTTGCGTGGAGAGGATCACATTTTCATAACAAACGTGAGGAGAGAGATGGCATGAAGAAGATTTTGATTTACTTTTTAATGTTTGTGCTCATGATGTCACTTGCCGGATGCAGTGCCAAGGAAAAACTGGGGGAAAAGGCAGGAGGAGCGGTTGCGGAGAAAATTCTCAAGGACGCCGGAGTGGATGCAGACATTGATGGAGATAAGGTGGTCATCAAAGGGGAAGACGGCCAGGAGTTAACTATTGGAGCAGGCGAATGGCCTTCATCCGACCTGGCAAATAACATTCCCGAATTCAAAGGCGGCAAGGTTGTCTCCGTGATGGAAGCTGATGATTCGCTGTTTATTATGATAGAAGAGATATCTGAGGAAGATTTTACAGCTTATCTGGACAAAATCAAGCAAAGCTTCACTGTGGAAGCATATGAGATGAGTACCGAAACCGGCATGATGTATACAGCGGTAAATGACAAAGACATTAGTGTTATGCTCACCTATGAGAAAGGCGCAGGGTTCAGTATCACCATCTCGCAAGCAGAGCTGGAAGAAGATTGAAAGCAATCATAGGAGGGATTATCAAAGCTGAGATATCGAGAAAAGGGGCTTTATAAAGCTCTTTTCTATATTATTGGCGACAGTCACGCTTTTGACTGTCCCAATAGGTATTACACTGGCTCATACATTGGACGGGGGCAGCTCTCCATTTTCGGTTCCAGACGAGGACGTTTGGTGGTGTACGGTGTAGTAGTTTTTACAATCTGAATTTTAAAGGAGGATTTTTTATGAAACATAAACTTTCAATTATTCTGTTAAGCTTCATACTGACACTCGGTATGCTGCCCCTGACTGTTCTGGCCGCTGGGGCTCCCTATACACTGCACAATGGGCCGACCAATTTGACCGCCGAGCTTAAAACGGATGATGAGGGCATACCTTATTTTGAGTTGAAGTGGGATATGCCTCAGAGCGTGGTTGAATTGGCGGAGAAAATTAGTGCTGTAGCGGGATTTGATGAAAATTCGCTTTTTCCGGGCTATAACACCGATTACATTGTGATCCAGTTTGATTTCAAATACGGGAAATACGATTGGAACGAGGGGCCGTCGGTCTACACTGATACCGACTTTTATGTGGATAGCTTTGTCGATGGAAACTACGTTTTTGGATATAGGCCGTATGACAGTTCAAATAAGCCGGACGAGGTCACGATCAAGAGCGAGACTTATCAATTCCGGGCACGTTTTGAGTCTATGTGGAGCTATGAGGGCGACTGGGCAGATAAATATATCTACTCCCCCTATTCAAACACCGTAACCATCGGCAATCCCGCCTATTGGGGCAATGCCAGCACATGGGCAGCGCCTGAGCTGCAAAAAGCGGCCGACGCAGGGCTTATCCCTGACGTCCTCAAAGGTGCGGACATGACAAAGCCTATTACCCGCGAGGAGTTTGGCGAGGTTGCGCTTTTGATGTATCAAAAAGCGTCGGGCCAAACAGATACAGCGCCTGTTGCTCCGAATCCCTTTGCCGACACCCAAAACCAGCAGATTTTAAAGGCTTTCAAGCTGGGTATTGTCAGTGGTACCAGCAAGACGACATTTGCCCCCAAGACGCTCATCAACCGGGAACAGGTGGCCGCCATGCTCACGCGCACCATCAAGCTCATCGCACCCAACACTGATTACTCTACTGCGGGTGCGCCGCACTTCACGGATCAGGCGAATATTTCGGGCTGGGCGTTAAACGACTGCCTTTATATTGCCAAGCTTGGTATTATCAAAGGGAGCGACGGCAAATTCATGCCTCGCGCCGTGACCCAGGCCCAGATTGTGGAGGGATACGCCAACACTTCAAGAGAACAGGCACTGGCCATGAGCGTGCGAACGGTAGATAAAATGAGCGGACAGAGGTAATTTGCCCGAGGGTTTTGGATAAGATCAAACAAATCTATGACTCGCGGGCGGAACTGATTATCAATTATCGGTACATAGCCGGATATGCCGGATAGAAGATGGATTAATCAGGAGGAAAAGTATGCCGTTAAAATTAAGAAAAATAATATCCTTATTATTGGCGGTAGCATTGTTGACCACCATGCCAATAAACATACAAGCAGCAGAGGTTGATGAGCCGCTCAATATAAGCGAAACAGCAGACAGCGGCATTCCACAGGAGGATTGGGCCGCGCCGGAGCCGGATGATACTTGGCCGGAGTTGAGTGATGGTCTGCCGGGATTGGGTGATACTTTGTCGAAGCCGGACGATGCTTCCACCAAACCTGCAAAAAATGAATTTAATATAAACTCATTGACTGCAAGCCCGAAGCCCTACTGGCCCGAAGGCAGCAAGGTGTCTGTTCGGGAAAGAACATATGAGCAGATTCATTTAGAATGGACACCGGCTGAGAATCCCGGAGGGACGATGGTAGAATATACTGTCAGTACATATAAGGGCAGTGATCTTATCCGTACGTCAGATCATCTTAGTGCTCATGAGCATGTAGCTTTCGATCTTTTGCCGGATACTAGCTACAGATTTGATATCGTGGCTAACGATATGGAGGGTAATGTTTCGGAGGTGCTTTCCCAAACTATCAGCACCCTTTCAGTAGACGGCTTTGCTCCGCCTTTTTGGCCTACGGGGAGCATCCTGACCGCAAGCAATAAGACCCATAATACGGTTAGCCTAAGCTGGTCGCAGGCTGAGGATGGCAAGCAGACTGGGAATCCAGTAACCGGTTATGCGGTTTATCAGGGTGCTACCCAGCTTGGGACGGTTACGGGTAGTTCGAATACATCTTATGGGGTTACCGGTCTTTCACCTGATACTACATATACCTTTAAGGTGCAGGCGGTGAATGAAAAGACTAAGTGGACAATTGATGGTCCCAGCGTCACCGTCACTACCAATCCCCAGCTGGCACCGGGAGCCACTGAACTGAGGCTTAATGCCCCACGTAAAAATATTAATGGCTCTCTTTATATGGGCGATAAGGTGAGCCTCGAGTTGATGGCCACTGAAAGCGGCTTAACTCCTACGGTTAAGGTGACCTATGAGGAATGGGATGCCGGAAGGAATGCCGTCGAAGAGAAAACGAAGGATGTCACACTGACCGCAACACCCCTCGACAGCAAAATCTACGAGGCAGATTTTGAGCTGACCGAAGGGATAAGCAAGATAATCTCTCTTCAAGCTGTGGTTCAAAGTGAAACAATAACCACCGAGCTAAACCTTGCTGTGGCAGGCAGATTGAAGGTAGAGGCGGCTCCCGGCGCAATAAGTCCTGAGGAAGAAGAGGAATTCAACAAAATCATAGCCGAGTCCTTTGTCAGGGTGAGCAAAACCGGCACGAATAGCCTTACTGCACGGTTCCCCGGGGGAAATCAGGCGGTCACCATAGAAGGTCTGGATGCAGCCGCAGACTATAAGCTACAGCATTGCCTGGGCTATGACATGCTGCTTCACGAAGCTCCATCTGTTGAAATCAAAGCAGGATTAGAAACCGGGCTGGCCTATGCTCCGAAAACCCCGGCCCGGGTTAAAGTCCTAGTTATGGACAACTCTGGGAAGCCTCTTAGTAATGTGACAATCAAGGGAGAGGCAGTTCTTCTGAATGGCGATGGAACATCCACGATGATTTTCGCCAGAACAGATGAAAATGGCATTGCCACAGCAGATGGCATCTATTTTGCCCAAAATGTAGTTACAGGTTCAGAAATTAAGCTTGAAGCTAGCTATAAGACAAATTCAAAAAATCCAACCGATTGGTATGAAGAAGCCTCTTTATCTAAAAACATATCGAAAATAGGAGACAACGAGATTGAAGTTAGACTAAAGAAAGTGCCGATAGTGACCCTTCAGGGTATTGTTACGAATCATAAGAATGAACCTATAAAAAATGCCAATGTGCTGATGACCCAGACATATACCAATGGTTCAGTAATCAATACATCCTGCCAGACTGACGATAAGGGTCAGTATACTATGCAGGTGGCTCAGATTGACGGTGAAATTTCCGTTAACACCGAGAGTAATTCCGTGGAGAAAGCAATCACCCTGAATGACGGAACTAACATCCATGATGTGAAAGTACCGCTTCCTGAACTGGCGAGCCTAAATCTAATTGTGAAGACAATGAATTTGTCTGGAATTACGACCACATTGGATTTTAGCCAGTTCAATCCCCGTCAGTTACGTGTACAGGTATTGAATATTACAAGGCCGGGGACATCCCAGGTGCATTTTCCTAGCCCGGATTTCCCTTATTTTAGAACCAACGCGAAACCCGGCGACCAAATAAGGATTACGCTGGATGGGGAAGGGTTTAGTTATGGCAACGTCACAGTAGATGCCACTCTGGATGAAAAGAATTATGCCGAGGTCACAGCTCTTTTAAAACAATATGGGCGTGTTACTGCCTACGTTACCGATCGAGACGGTAAACAAAGGCAGGGCGAGACCAGATACTTGTATGTGTACACAGACAATGGCAGCTATGTGGGATCCTGCCCTTCATCTGCCCCAAATCTTTCAGGTTATCTGCCCAGTGGTAGATATAAGGCTGTTATATCTTGGGAACAGACAAGGATAGCTAACTTCTCGCAGTGGCAGGATGACCCCAAATGTGTCCTGCACAGCGAAGTATTTACGGTGCAGGATGGTCAAGTCACCGATCTTGGCAGCAAAGCACCCATATATAAAGCCAGGGATACTCGCTATTTTCGCCATAACGTAGCCAGCGGTCTTTCTTCGAGTCATAGCCTAGCAACCCCCGGCACGATTATGACCCTGCGGGCGGTTTACGATTATGATAAAGTTGTGCCAGCTTCCGTAGGGCTAAAGTTTGTGGCTGATATCCCGTCGGGTACGGAGCTGGTTGAGAAGTCAGTTGTCTATAGGAGGATAAAGGGTAGCAAAGATGTAACGCCTAATATCGACGGCAACTGCATTACCCTTGATTTAGAGGATGATGAGGTCTCCGCCGCCGGTTCTCTGACTTATCAGGTCAAGGTTCAGGATATAAAGGATTACAAGGAAATCGGAGCCAGCTTCCGGCTAAAGTATATGATCTATGGGGAACCCCAGCTTGAAGAAATAGGCTCTGTTGCCATTAGTACAAAAAGGATTATTTTAAATGCACCCACCGAGGTGGAAAAAGCTGATGCATTAAAACCTGTGAAGCTTAGCGGTCTTGCCCCTGCCGATAATATAGTAGAGTTGTGGGACGGCAATATTAAAATAGGCGAGGTAATAGCTGCCCCCACCGGCCTATGGTCTGCCGCAGTTTTGCTGCCAGACAGGGGGATGCCGATTTTCCATGCCATTACGGCCAAAACAAGGAGCGAGGGAAGGGATTACGCTGACTCTGCTACGATCCTCGTGGGAGTTGAGGGGACCCAGCTGGAGCGGATTATTTTTACCCAGGGAGCTAATAGCAGAGGAATAGACCCCAAATCGGATGTAACGGCATTCCCCTTCGCTGTCGATCCCTTTGGTAAGTTTGAGGTTAGCGCCATCTTTAACGATGGGGACAAGGTACAGAATGTGAAGATAGCAGGAAATAGAGCTGAACGCAAGGGAAATGCCTTCACCGCTCATATTATGAACAACATCGCGAGCATCCCGGTGGAGTACAACGAAAAGAGCCTCGAACTTAAGGAGGTTCTAAAATATGATCACGGGAAAGTGCCGACATATATAACGGAAGCAGAAGTAAAGTTTGCAGATGCGACTAAGATGACAAAAGATGTCAAGTATGAGGTTGGTGCGGATGGATATCTGAACTCCTTAGACCTACCGGCAGTCAATCTGACTATGGGGAATGTGAATGCAACCGTTAGTATGAAGGCGGAGCAGGTGGATTTTGATCCAGCCAATGCCAAAAGCCGTACCCCTCTAGGAAATGGCATGTATGCTTATGATTTTTCTTATGAACTGGTAGATGGGAAATATGTTATTACAGCTTATCTGGATAGACGTCTGTTGCCAGTATCAGCGGGAAAACAGAAAAACAGAATGATGACTATGTCATCTGTTGCTACAGGCCTTAAATTTGTCAATACCTCCATTGAAGTATACAGTAAGGGAGAATCCCTGATGGGAGCCTTTGGTGACCTTTCTAAATCAGCAAAAATGGCAGAGCTGCTCATAAATTATGAGAGTGTACGTCCCAACCTACAGCCCCACATGGCAGAGTATTATGATAATCAATTGTCAAGTATGGGTAAGGATATTTTGATGGGCAAAACCCTTGGCATGGTGGGAGAAGGGGTAGGGAATGCAGCCAATTTTGTTCCTTTAGTGGGGCAGGTTGTGGCCGGGATAGCAGGGATTATATCCGGCAAGCTTTTGGGGGATATGTTCGACAATGAATTTGACTCCGATTACAACCGGCTAACCACTCAGTTAAAAGGCTTGTCCGGCTGGCCCAAGTGGGGCAGCGGTAATGAATGGGATGGCTGGTTCTGGTATGATGGCGATAGTTACTACAGAACCGGGAGAACAACAATCAACCCTCGCTATATCTTTGATCCTAGCGGATATGTATATGAAGCCGTGGAGGATAACCGGATCCCAGGGGTAACGGCCATGGTGCTCTATCTTCCTACAGATAAAGCAGAGGATGCAGCTAATGCCAAAGCCAGCATCGCATGGGAGGTTTGGGATGCGGAGTGGTATTTGCAGGAAAATCCTCTCACTACCGATGCTGACGGCAAGTACGCGTGGGATGTGCCTGAAGGCTGGTGGATGGTGCAATTTATTAAGGATGGTTACCAAACTGCATATAGCGACGCTCTGAAGGTACTGCCGCCCCAGGTAGACATCAATATCCCCATTGTGCAATTAAGCTGGCCCCAGGTTGAAAAAACCGTGTGGGGCAGCGGCGGACGCTATGTGGATGTGTATTTCAGCAAATATATGGATATGAGTCTTTTTAAGGCGGTAAATGCTGTCAGTCTTACCGATGACACGGGAGCCCTTATCTCAGGAAGCCTTAAATCGTCTGTTCCGGAAAAGACCGGAGTTGGTGGACTGAGCCTGACCAAGGCGGTGCGCTTTACTCCGGAAAGCTGGTTGGAAGTGGGCAAGGAGTATCAACTGACGGTAAATAAGGCTGTGAGCGATTATGCAGGTTTCTCCATGGAGGAGGATTTTACCGAAACTGCATTGGTGACCCCTACCGCCCTTATCAGTGGCTTGAGCGGAAGAAATATTGAAGTGCAACCGGGAAAGGATATTACCTCGGATATTAAAAATGCCGTAACCTTTACCGCCGCTGATCCGGGGATGGAGAACAGCTTGGATAAGAGGCTGGTGTTTACTTCTTCTGATGATAGTGTAGTAAAAATTTGGGGTGAGGGCGACGAGGTGAAGATCGTTTCCCTTGCCGAGGGTAAGGCGGAAATAACCGCAGTATCGGTGGATGATTCAGGCAAGAGTACGGAATTTAACGTAACGGTAAAATATCCTCCGCTGCCGATAGGTGTTACGCACATGACCATATTAAATGCCGGCGGTATGGCATTGACCGACTTAAGTATCCATAGCGGGGAGACCTATGCCATTAAGCCTGATTTGTTCCCGGCAAATGCCACCGACAAGACTATAACCTACAGCTCCGACAACGAACAGGTAGCCACAGTCAATGCCTCCGGCGTGATTAGAGCTCTGGCTAAAGGAATAGCGGAGATAAGGGTCAGGACGGAGAATTCGGCAGTAATGCAGACTATTCACTTGACGGTTCTTCCTGCCCAATCGGGAACAGGGGAAAATGGGGGTAGTGGCGGCGGCAAAACCGTTACCTCATCAACGATACCTGCTGCAAACGGTGCGGTGCAGGTGAGCTATACCTCGTCAAACGGTACGGCTACCCTCTCATTGCCCGCAGCCACGATTAATGAGATTATCGAAAAAAGCCAGGGCGGCGAAGCTGTAATTGACCTCTCCAACGTCAGCAGTGTTACGGCGGTATCCCTTCCTAAGGATGCGCTGACAGCCTTTGCAAAAGCGGGGCTTGATGTGACCGTTAAACTGCCGGCCGGCACCATCACCCTCGACAATGACGCACTGACTTCGGTTGAGCAGCAGGCGGACGGCAGCAATATGACCATTGAGCTGAAGCAGACGGCGGTAAGCTCTCTCACCGACGCGCAGAAGAAATCCGTCAAAAGCGGTGACATCGTACTAGATATCAACATCTATTCCGGCACGGAGAAGATTATCAACTTTGATGGGATGCTCACGGCTCAGATACCCTATACCGGACCGCAGCCTGTGGATGTGTGGTACTTGAATGACAAGGGCGAGCTGGAGAAGCTTTCCTGCACCTTCCAAAACGGCGTGGTCAGTTTCGACCTTGATCACCTTTCCCTCTATGTGGTAGGGCAAGGTATGGTAAAAAACGCTTGGGCCAATCCCTTTACCGATGTAAAGGAAGCCGACTGGTTCTATACCGCAGTCAGCTTCTGCGCAGAAAAAGGCATTACCAAAGGCACATCGGCAACAACGTTCAGTCCTGATGCAACGCTGACACGCGGGCAGTTCATCACCATGCTACTGAAAGCCTACGGTATCGAGCCTGCTGCAAGCCCCACCGACAACTTTGCCGATGCGGGCAGCACCTACTACACCGGCTACCTTGCGGCAGCCAAGGCTAAAGGCATTTCCAATGGCGTGGGCGATAACAAATTCGTCCCGGAAAAGGCTATAACCCGGCAGGAGATGTTCACACTCATGTATAATGCTCTCAAAGTGCTGAACAAGCTACCCACCGCCGATAATGGCAAGACACTTGCTGACTTCATTGACAGCGGCGATGTCGTAAGCTGGGCAAGCGAGGGCATGACCGCACTGGTCAAGTCCGGCATAATTTCCGGCAG
>JAEWZB010000060.1 GCA_023395515.1 Bacillota bacterium | reverse complement strand
ATATTTCCGGCTAGGCTTCCTACATTGGTTTTCCCGGTTACATTTACATTTTCAATGTTTATGTTCTTGAAGGTAGCGTTTGTTGACACCCCAAATATACCTATATTATCTACTGCTGCTTTGTTTATGTTTAGATTTTGTATGGTATATCCATTTCCGTCCAAGCTGCCGCTAAATGGGATAGTTCCTCCTATCGGTTCCCATTCTATATTGCCTAAGTCTATATCGTTTCCTAGCTGGTAATTTGCGGTTAAATTATCCTTTATTCCTTCAAATTCTGTTCTTGTAGTAATTATTAGTAACTCAGGTTCATCTTTAGGAAGTGTATTGGCTCTAATATAAGAACTCCATTTACTGTAAGCTTTATTATTTTTAGCCCTAACACGATATTCATATATTTTGTTAGATTCTAAATCGTTATGTTGATAAATGTTACTATGAATTACGTCAACAACTACACCATCTGCTTCTATCTCATAATATAAACTGTTTTCGACAGCATCCCATGACAACAAAACTGAATCTGAAGTTACCGAGTATGTTTTAAAATTCATCGGTACAGCAAGTTCAGTTACAGCAGTTATTTCTTCACTCCACTCTTCATCGGCCACTCCTAGAGCCCTAATTTTATATTTATATTCGGTACCCGGCTGCAGGTCTGAATGTAAAAATTGTGTTTCCGCTCCGTTGTAAATAATTTCAGTGTCATTTACCTCTATTTCATATCCTGTTGATTCAAGAATGGGGCTCCATTGTAGAGTAATACTATAAACAGTTGTGGATACGGTAAGGTTGCTTATTACACTTTGACTTTCAGTCAATAATTTTAACTCGTCATTATTTAACTCATTTATAATATCTTGTGAATAAATTTCATCCGCAACTATTTTAAAACTGTTATTAATTTGAAGGTTTTTTTCTTCCATATCTATTAAATCTAAAATTTCTTCTTCATCTTCTGCCACAGGTAATAAATGATCACCTACTATTTCAGAAGTATCCGTAGTTGCATAAGTAATAAACTGAGGATTATAAATCACTATATTTACTATTAAAACAATAAACAACATCAATGCTACTTTTGCCCTTATTTTATTCTTCATTACAAAATCTTCCTCTCTCACAACATCTAGGATATAAATTTTTCCCATATAATTAATTATAATTTTCCTATTATGGCAAAAAAGTATTTTAAAACTATATTAAGGCTAAATTGTTAATATTGTATCAATTTTTCCAATAGATGTTTGTCGAAATTAGGAATTGATTTTGTTATATACGAAAGACGGAGGACAAAGCAGAGATATAAGTTACAAATTATTCGACTTAGGATAATAAAAAACTCTCCTTCATGTAGTAGTCCTGAACTTTTGTTTCTTCAGGTGTCTACTCAAAGGAGAGCATCACATCAGGGCAGTTTTTTATATGAAATCTTAAATTTTAAACTATACTATATAGCTTTAAACAAATTAACCATTTCTATAGCACTTACGGCGGCATCCACACCCTTATTGCCAGCCTTAGTACCGGCTCTTTCAATAGCTTGTTCAATAGTATCTGTAGTTACTACTCCGTAAATAACCGGTTTACCACTGTTAAGTCCTACCTGGGCTACGCCTTTAGTAACTTCTGCTGACACATATTCAAAATGAGGTGTTGCTCCCCTAATTACGGCTCCTAAGCAAATAACCGCATCATAATCCTTTTGGGCCATTTTTTGCGCTGCTAAAGGTATTTCAAAAGCTCCGGGCACCCAAGCAATATCAATATCTTCTTCGCTTACCCCATGACGGTACAGGGCATCTAAGCAACCGGATAACAATTTGTTAGTTATAAATTCATTAAACCTGGAAATTACAATACCATACTTATGTTGTTCCCCGATTAGATTACCTTCAATTATTCTTGCCACTTACGATTCACTCCTTAATTATAAATTAGCCAATAAATGTCCCATTTTATCTTTTTTAGTTTTAAGATATCTTTGGTTTTCAGCTTTAGTTCCCATATCAATCGGTACTCTTTCGACCACTTCCAAATTATATCCTTCCAAGCCTTTTATTTTCTTAGGATTATTAGTCATCAGACGCATTTTCTTAACCCCTAAGTCACTTAATATTTGGGCCCCAATGCCATAATCCCTTAAATCTTCAGCGAAACCTAATTCCAGGTTAGCCTCTACCGTATCCCGGCCCATATCCTGCAGTTTATATGCTCTTATCTTATTTACTAAACCAATTCCCCGGCCTTCCTGACGCATGTAGAGCAGTACTCCCTTACCTTCCTGTTCTATTTTTTCTAAAGCCGCCGCTAACTGTTCTCCGCAATCACAGCGATGGGAGCCAAAAACATCACCAGTTAAGCATTCCGAATGAACCCGGACTAAAACCGGCTCATCTTCGGCCCATTCACCTTTTACCAAAGCTAGATGACCTTGTTGGTCTAAAATTGATTCATAAGCAACTGCGGTAAAATCCCCAAACCCGGTAGGCAGTTGAGTATCATCTATCCTTCTTACTAATTTTTCCGTACGTCTTCTATATTCAATCAAGTCGGCAATAGAAACTATTTTAATATCATGTTTAACAGCAAATTCCTGTAGTTGGGGTAAACGGGCCATAGTCCCGTCATCATTCATAATTTCGCAAATAACGGCGGCCGGATATAGTCCGGCTAATTTAGCTAAATCTATAGAGCCTTCGGTATGTCCGGTTCTTTTTAAGACTCCCCCTTCTTTGTAACGCAAGGGGAAAATATGGCCGGGGCGGCGAAAATCGACCGCTTTATTGGCCGGATCAATCAAAGCCTTAATAGTTTCGGCTCTTTCATAAGCGGAAATACCCGTGCTGGTAGTTTTGAAATCAACTGATACTGTAAAAGCGGTGCCATGATTATCCGTATTATCCGTAACCATCGCATGAAGCTCTATTTCATCCAATCTTTCGCCCAACATAGGTGCACATACTAAGCCCCGGGCATGAGTAACCATAAAATTAATCATTTCAGGAGTAGTCTTCTCCGCCGCTACTATGAGATCCCCTTCGTTTTCTCTATCCTCGTCATCTACCACAATTACCATTTTGCCATCCCTGATGTCTAAAATAGCCTCTTCTATAGTGTTTAACATCATCTATTCCTCCTTATATACAGTGAAACTTTACTCGGCGGGGGTTGTTTTAACCCCTGCTGAGTATTAGTTGAACTAATCAGGTAATTAGTGTCCGTTATTCCCGCTTGCAGAGGCGGGGATATTACGGACAGTTATTAAGTGATGAATCCGTTTTCTGCTAAAAAGCTGGCGCTTAATTTCGATTTTTCACTAGTCGTATCAGTATTATTACCGAGAAGTTTTTCCACATACCTGCCTATAATGTCACTTTCCAGATTTACCGTAGTCCCCGGTTCTTTGTACCCTAACGTAGTATTCTGGGCCGTATGGGGTATTAAAGAAACGGTAAAACTATCGGCGAAAACATCAACTACGGTAAGACTAATTCCATCAATGGCTATAGAACCCTTAGCCACCGTGTATTTAAGTACTTCCGGGGGGGCTTTTATCCGAAAAATTATAGCTATATCTAATTTTTCTTTTTGTAAGATAGTCCCCACCGCATCAACATGGCCTTGGACTAAATGGCCTCCTAATCTAGTGCCTAAGCTTAAGGCCCGCTCTAGGTTTACCCTACTGCCTCCTTTAAGCTCCCGTAAATTAGTTTTGTTTAAAGTTTCCGGCATAACGTCAGCTACAAAATGGGTAGGGCTATAACTAATAACCGTCAGGCATACTCCGTTTACAGCTATACTATCACCTATTTTTACATCTTCCAGTACTTTATCAGCTCCAATACTAATTTGAAATGAATGGGCAGCCCGGTTAATATTCTTTACTGCACCTAATTCCTCAATAATTCCGGTAAATATGGTTATCACCACCCTGTATAAGCTTTAATAAGTGTATCATTACCTATCTTTTGCACTTGGACATTACCAAGTTGATAAGCATCTTGCATAAGAGCTACTCCTGAACCGGTTACCGGCGAGGGAGCTATTCCTCCTACAATTTTAGGAGCTATAAAGCATAATATTTTATCCACTAATTTATTTTCCAGAAAACTAGCATTTATCTGGGTCCCGCCTTCCACTAACAAGCTGGTAACTCCCTTTTCTCCCAGCTTATTTACTATTTCTAATATGTTTAGCTTGTGGGGCTCTCCCCTTATATTGATTAACTCAATGCCAGCTTCTAATAACTTACCCACCTTTTCATTATTTCCCCTAACCGCCGTAAAAATAATAGTTTTTTGTTTAGAACTGGTTTTTACAATATTACTAGCTAAAGGAATATCCAGCATCCCATCAATTATTATTCTCACCGGATCTTTAAGGTCAGGTATATCCAGGCGGGTATTAAGGGTAGGATTGTCGGCTAAAACAGTTCCTATCCCTACTAAAATGGCATCATATATATTGCGCAATTGATGCACATATTGGCGCGATTCCTCATTGCTGATCCACTTGGAATCGCCTTGGTAAGTAGCTATTTTGCCATCCAGAGTCATAGCATATTTCAGGCAGATAAAGGGACGTTTAGTAGTTATATATTTAAAAAAGACTTCATTTTGAGCAAGAGCTTCCTTTTCCATAATCCCTACCCGGGTAGTTATTCCGGCTTGCTGTAAAATCTTAATTCCCCGGCCTGCTACTTTAGGATTAGGGTCTAAAGTTGCTATTACTACTTCTTTTATACCGCTTTTAACAATAGCTTCCGCACAGGGAGGAGTTTTACCATAATGACTGCAAGGCTCCAAGGTTACATACATAACCCCACCCCGGGCTACGCTCCCGGCAGCATTTAAAGCATGTACTTCAGCATGGGGAGTTCCCGCCTTTTGATGATAGCCTTCTCCGATAATTTGCCCGTTTTTTACTATAACGGCTCCTACTACCGGATTAGGGCTAGTACGGCCTAAAGCTAAGCCGGCTAAGTCCAGAGCTCTTTGCATATATTTTTCGTCAATATTGATATCCATAATCCACCTCAAGTTTTGCAAAGCTGGGCTTGCTTATTTAAAATTAAAAATAAAAAAACCCGATTTTCTTCGGGTTAAAATGCAGACAGAAGTAACAAGCCTAGTATATGCATATACATAGCCAGTTAACCCCTCTTCTACCATCCAGACTATTACTGTCGGCTTCGGAATTTCACCGAATCCTGCCCAAAGGCTCGCGGGCTTTACCGCCGATAGGGAATTGCACCCATCCCCGAAGAAGGTCTTAGTATTAAGTTGCATTTATATTAACACTAGTCTTATAAACGGTCAAGCTTAAGCCAGATTTTTTAAGGTTCTAACTGCTTGCTTAATATCAGGGGATTTAAAAACATAAGAACCGGCTACTAAAACATCACATCCGGCTTGCACTACTTTTAGTCCGGTTTCCGCATTTATGCCTCCATCAACTTGAATTAACAACTGGCTGGCATTAGCTGCTCTTAGTTCTTTAGTTTCCCGGACTTTATCTACTGCCTGGTCAATAAAGGTTTGACCACCGAAACCGGGATTGACACTCATAACTAAAACTAAATCCAAATCCTTAATTAGGTCTTTTATAAAACTTATGGGGGTAGCAGGGTTTAAGGCTACTCCCGCTTTAATCCCCAAATCTTTAATCATGTATATAACTCTATGTAAATGGGGGCAAGCTTCCCAATGTACGGTTAAAAGGTCGGCACCCGCTTCAGCAAAGGCCGGGATAAGCCTTTCCGGTTTTTCTATCATTAAGTGCACATCTAAAAACAGGGAAGTTTCTTGTTTTATATCTGCTACTACCTGAGGGCCTATAGTAAGGTTAGGTACAAAATGTCCATCCATAACATCAACATGCAGCCAATCAGCTCCGGCTTCTTGAACTGCTTTTATATCTGTAGCCAATCTGGCAAAATTAGCGGATAATATTGAAGGTGCAACAATAGTCATTTTTAATAGTTCCTCTCCTGTTCTGTAACTTCGGCCAGCATGGTTAAATAATTGTTATATCTGAACTCGGCTATGGTTCCATCTAACAGAGCTGCTTTAATTCCGCAATCTTTTTCCTTCCAGTGCAAACAATCATTAAATTTACAGTTCTCATAATGCGGATATAAATCAGGAAAATACCTTACTACATCAACTTTATTTAATTTAGGTAAATCCAAAATACTAAAGCCGGGAGTGTCAGCTATAAGACCTCCATTAGCAATAGTAAAAAGCTCTACATGCCGGGTGGTATGTTTACCCCGGCCAATTTTATTGCTTACTTCCTGGGTCTTTATATCAACTCCGTCAACTAATAAATTTAATAAGCTAGATTTACCTACCCCGGATGGTCCGGCAAAAACAGTTATTTCATCTTTAATCAGGTCCCGCAGTCCTTCTAAGCCCGTTTTAGCTTTAGTGGAAGTCATTACTACCTTAATACCTATTTTAGGATAGTATTCTTTGATCAGCTTAGCATTCTCATCTGCCTCCAGATCCGACTTATTAAGAATAATATTAGGTTCTATGGCATTATAATAGGCTAAAAATAATAACCGGTCTAATAAGGTTAAACTAGGAGCCGGACGATTATTAGCCATAACGATAAAAACCTTAGTAACATTAGCTATTCTAGGCCGGTACAGCTCGTTTTGTCTGGGTAGAATAGTTTCGATTATACCCTTCCCGGCTTCCCGGCTGGTAACTATAACCTTATCCCCGGTTAAGACTAAATCTTTAACCTTGCCTCTTAATTTACATTCATATATATTTTGCTGGTTATCCCGAACATAGTAGAAGCCACTATATTTTTTCAAAATTAATCCTTCTACTTTTTCACCTTGCATAAATTCCTCCACATTTATTTTAAGTTGGCACTATTAAAGTAAATATTCGTTAGTTGAATGTATAAATATTTCGTCGCCAGCCTCCGCATGAGTAACACCAACGGCTCAGCTCAAGGCTAAAGGGGTACCGGGTCAAATGCGCATCCGTGCTCAGTGACCCTCTCGCCCCGTCCTTGGGGCTCGCCCCCTTTCGCCGTTCGCTTCGCGGGGTGTTACTATCATGCTACGCCAACGGCTCCTACATATTTATACATTCAACATGATTACTTTAATTTACAGATCAATAGTATCAAATGATTTACCATTTAGGAGTACTTCGGCAGTACCTTTGCCAAAATAGCTGATTCCTATATAAACCGTCTCTCCGGCCCGGCGTATTTCATTATAAAGCTCCCTTTTTCCCTTGCCATCATTAACCCTAATAACTACTTTATAGAAATCCTGTTCTTGGGGAATTTCAAATTCAATAGCTTTAGTTTGGGCAACGGGACCGGGTCCTTTGCTAACCGTGATAATTACACTGCTTTCTTCATCTACTAATACCCCGGCCGCAATATCTTGTTCTATAACTATGTCGGCAAAATATTCATTACTGTCTTTTTTCTTTATTTCCCCTACTACCAGATTGCTGTCTTGCAGTTTATTGCGGGCTTCATCTAAAGTTGATCCGATTAAATTAGGCATGGAGGCTCGCTTAGGCGGCTCACCCTGGCTAATCATTAAATCAATACTAGTATTCTTTTTACTTTTACTGCCCCAAATGGGGCTTTGGGATATTACTACATTCTCCCCATATTTGCTGTCATAAGTTTTGCTGACCTTGCCTACGTCAAAACCTTGATTCTTGATTTCCAACTCGGCATCGGAAAGAGTCTGTCCTACTAAGTTAGGCACATCAAATAATTCTACACCTTTACTAAGTACAATCTTGATTTCCCGTCCTTCTTTAACCTTCATACCATCTTTAGGATCTTGAGATACTACTTGATCCAACTCAAATTCATCATTAAACTCTTCTCGACTGACCGTCATTTTAAGGCCCTGCTTTTCCAGTTCGGTTTTGGCTTCTTTGATGTCTTTACCTACAATATTGGGTACAACTACCTCATTGCCGAAAAAGTTTCCTCCCATCACATAGAGGATTCCTGATAAAAGACCAATCATAGCCACTATTATAATGGCCAGCCCGCTAGTCTTAATTTTTTTCCTGGACAAAAAGCCTTCCTTCCCTTCACCTGCTACTGGGGCCATAATCAAGGTGTTATCTTTACTCGACCGATAAGAATATTTACTGCCCTTATCCATATGAAAGCTTAAAAGGCCATTGCGCATTTGTTCCGCAGTGGCAAAACGGTGGCTAGGCACTTTGGCCATAGCTTTTAAAATAAGTTTCTCTAAAGAAACCGGAATATCACTATTTAATTCCCGGGGTAGTTGGGGTTCATCATGAATATGTTTTAAAGCTACCGTAATGGGGCTTTCAGCATCAAAGGGTATTTTACCGGTTAACATCTCATAAAGGACACAGCCTACCGAATAAATATCCGTAGCCCTGGTTACCGGTTCTCCTTTAGCTTGTTCGGGGGATATGTATTGAACCGAGCCTAATATATTGCCGCCAAAAGTTATAGTTTTCTTACTCACCGCTTGGGCTATGCCAAAATCAGCTACTTTAACTATACCGGAATTAGTAATTAATACATTATGGGGTTTAATATCTTTATGAATTATGCCTTTTTCATGAGCATGGTGGATTCCATCACATATCATTATGGCAATATCAACTGCCATTTCACTGCTTAATGGTGCATGTTCAGCAATTAGTTCCTTAAGGGTATGTCCCTCCACATATTCCATTACAATAAAATGAATATTGTCTTCCTGACCTACGTCAAAAATATTAACTATATTAGGGTGGGACAGTCTAGCTGCAGAATGGGCTTCAATACGAAACTTTTCTACAAAGTTACTGTCATTAGAGTACTCTTCTTTTAAAATTTTGATAGCTACAATCCGGTCTAAAATACGGCATCTGGCTTTATAAACTTGGGCCATTCCGCCTTCACCTATTTTTTCTATTAGCTCATATCGGTCAACTAAGACAGTGCCTCTCAAATTTGTTACCTCCCACTAATCCGTACCAATATTAATGTTATATTATCATGGCCACCTTTGTTTAAGGCTTCTTCCAATAAAATATTAGCTGTTACAGTAAGATCTTTTTCCCGGGAAATAATAGTTAACAATTCCTGATTAGTCAACATATCACTTAAACCATCACTACATAATAAAATAGTATCAAGGGGTTCTAAAGGCCATGAAATATTATCAATTTCAATATCTTCATTTACCCCTAAAGCCCGGGTAAGAATATGACTATATGATTTTTGACCCTTATTGTTTATTATGCCGCTTTCCACCATTTCCTCGGCTAAAGTATGGTCTTTAGTAATTTGCTTAATCTCATTTTCTCGAACCAAATAAGCCCGGCTATCACCTACATGGCAAATATCCATATGCAAGTTATTAATTATGGCTGCCGTTAAGGTAGTTCCCATTTCATACCAATCCGGATTTTCATGACCCTTTTGGTATATTATTTGATTCGCTTTAATTATGGCTTGGTTTAGTAATGGTATGGTTATAGGGGTATTGTCAACAAATTCTTTTTCTAAAGTATCTATAGCCAAACTAGAAGCAATATTTCCCCCTTTATGACCTCCCATGCCATCACATACCACAAACACACCTTCCTTATCCCGGATAAGAAGGTGGTCTTCATTTCTCTTACGTATTTTACCAATATCCGACAAACCAACAACCTGCATCAAACCACCACTTCCCCACACAACTATACAAACATTAGCGTTCTTTTCTTGTAGCTAGTTGGCCACAAGCCGCTTCTATATCTGCTCCTTTTTCTTCACGAATAGTAACATTTAATCCTTCCTGTTTTAACCAATTATAAAATAATTCTATCTTTTTATTAGATGGTTTTTTGTATTGAATCCCTTCCACTTCATTATAGGGAATCAGATTAATATTGGCTAGTATAGGTTTTACCAGCTTGGACAAATTCTCGGCATCCTTTTTACTTATATTTACATCATCTAGCAAAATATATTCAAAAGTAACCCGGCGGTTAGTTTTTTGCACATATGATTTTACGGCGGCCAGCAATTCTTCCAAAGGATATTTGCGGTTAAGGGGAACTAATTCATTCCGTAATTCATTATTACCGGCATGTAAGGAAATGGCTAAAGTTACCTGCAGATTTTCCCGGGCCAGTTTTTCAATACCTCTAATATCCCCGCAAGTAGAAATAGTTATATGTCTTTGGCCAATGTTAATGCCCTTATGGTCGTTTAACAAATAGATTGATTTTATTAACTCCTCATAATTTAACATGGGTTCTCCCATACCCATATAAACAATGTTACTTATAGGGTCTTCATCCCCGTTTTTTATTTTCTTAATCAGTTCCCGGGCCGAAGTTAAAACTTGTCCGACTATTTCATAATAAGTAAGATTTCTTTGCCAACCCCCTTGACCGGTGGCGCAAAAGCTGCATCCTATCGGACACCCTACTTGGGTAGATATACATAACGAATATTTGCTGTTTTTATCTGAACTTTGAGGGATAACTACCGTTTCCACTCGCTTTTTATCATTAAATTCCACTAAATACTTACGGGTGCCATCTTTAGATACTCTTTGTTTTAAAACTCGGGGAATGGATATTTCCGCTATTTCATCCAACTTAAATCTTAAATCTTTAGGTAAATCACTCATTTCATAAAAAGAGTGTTCTTTTTTATTATATATCCATTTGAAAAGTTGTTTAGCTCTAAAGCGCGGTTCCCCAATAGAGGTAACAAACTTTTCCAGCTCTTCTATATTCAACCCTAACAATTCTACCTTCTCTGGCTCCATTTTAATTTGCACCCTTCCTTCTTAATAAAGCATAAAACATTCCATCAGTCTGATATTGGCCGGGAATAATAGTTAAAGTTTCCCGGGAGGCTAAAGGTTGATCCTCAGCCGTAAGAGGAAAATATGCCCTCTTTTCATCTATAGCTATTAATTCAAATTCATTAGTATTAGCCATAAAGTTAAATATCACTTCTTCGTTTTCAGCTTTATTAATGGTGCAAGTAGCATATAAAATATATCCTCCTATTTTAACTATACGGCTAGCTTGCCCCAGTAATTCTTTTTGTAAATTATTTAATGCTTGTAAATCAGCTAAAGTTTTATTCCAACGTAAATCAGCCCGCCTATTTAATACCCCCAACCCGGAACAGGGAGCATCCAGCAATACCTTATCAGCCACCGGTTCAGTGGTTATTTGCAGAACATCTTTTAAATGGGGAGTTATAATATCTATGCCTAACCGGGCCGCGTTTTTTTCTAACAAAGATAACTTGGGCTGGTATATATCATAACAATGAATATGGCCTTGATTATTCATTAATTGCGCTAAGTGGGTAGCTTTGCCCCCTACCCCGCTGCATAGGTCATATACCATTTCCCCTGGTTGCGGGTTTAAAATTGAAGCAGCTAGCATGGAAGCAGCATTTTGTATATAAAAATGACCTTTTTGATAAGCGGTAGTTTTATCTAAGGAAACCCCCAGCTTATTTATATTAATAGCCTCGGGGGCTAATTCACTAGGTTCGCACTCGATACCGGCTGCTGACAATTCATCAAGTAAAGCGGCCCGGTTGGTTTTTAAGGTGTTAGTCCGAAGCTGTAACTTAGGCCTTTGGTTATTATATAATAAAATCTCTTCACAGCTTACCCGGCCATAATCTTCGCTTAATTTTTCCACCAGCCATTCCGGGTGGGAATGGTAAACGGCCAGAAATTCAATGGTATCAGCCGGAGGATAAGTAATATTATCGAGATTTCTGATTATATTTCTTAGTACTCCATTCACCAAAGCCGATAAATTATGATTAGTCTTTTTACGGGCTAACCCTACTGCCTCATTTACACAAGCATAGTTAGGAATCTTATCCATAAACATTATTTGATATAAAGTCAGGCGTAAAATAGTACGAATCCAGGGGTTTAGTTTAGTAATATTCCGGGCTAAAAACAGATTAAGCACCCAATCCAGGTGCTTTAACATGCGAATAGTGCCATTAACAATCTCCGTGACCAAGCTTTTGTCAATAGGGCTTAAGCCATTATCTCTTAAGCCCTTCTCCAAAGCTAAGTTAGCATAAGCTTTATGTTCGGTAATATCATGAATGATATTCATAGCCAGCTTACGGACTTCACTAGTATTCTTTATCTGTTCTGATTCCATTAATCTACCTCTTTTTAATTATCATTACTGCCCATAAATATCATGACATAATAGAGCAGGTTAGCTATAGCAGATAAGGCAGCCGCCAGGTAAGTTAAAGCTGCGGCACTTAATACCTTCTTAACCATAGGTGCTTCTTGATGACTGATAATACCGGCTTCACTTAGTTGCAGAACTGCCCGGCGGGAAGCGTTTAGTTCTACCGGTAAAGTTACGGCATGAAATAAAACCACGGCCGTAAAAAGTATAATACCAATTAAAATCAAATCGGCACTATATAAGAAAAACCCTAATAGCAAAATGGGGAAAGATGCCGTTGAAGCAAAATTAGTAACGGGAACTAGTTTATGCCTTAGCTCCAAAGGACCATATTGCTGGCTATGTTGTATAGCATGCCCTACTTCATGAGCAGCTACCCCAAGAGCCGCAATAGAACTGCTTCCATAAACGGTTTCCGATAATCTTACCGTACGGGTTTTAGGATCATAATGATCAGTTAAACTGCCTCTTACCTGTTCCACCGCAATACTGCTCATGCCATTGCGGCGTAAGATGGTGTTAGCAACTTCTGCCCCAGTTATACCCCGGGCAGCTCTTACATTTGAATACTTATTAAAAGTAGACTTAACCTTAAATTGAGCATAAATTGACAATAAAAAGGCCGGGAGAATCAAAATTAAATAACTCACTTATTATTACCTCCTTCTGACATTGTTTTTAAAGCTTCCTCAACTGCAGCAATATCTACATCAGTATTATGACAAGGCCCATTAGGGCGACAATTTAACACCCCTAAAACCGGCAGAACCCCGGTATCATGGATACCCAAGGATAAATCCCGTTCACAGGCTACAGCTATTACTCCCCGGGGTCTAGTCTCCAGTATATACTTACGGGCTAAAGTTCCTCCTGTAGCTACCTTAATATCGGTATTATACTGGTCAGCCAGTTCTTTTAATTCTCCAATTTTACATTTACCACATTTTTTACAATTACTGATATCATGAGTAATTTTTATAGAACATTCGGAGTTCTGCAAACAATGGGGCAAGAGAATCATAATTTTATTACTAGGGATATACAATTTTTTAGTACCGACTAAATAATTATTAACTGCAATATAGGAGCTTAAGATTTTTTCCTTTCTTATTCCCATTACCTTCCCCATAAAAAGCGTAAGCGGAAATAAAAAATCATTCGCTATATGGGTAAGATTTTCTAAGGACGGAATTGTTTTAGACCTTATTATCATTATTACTATTGATATTATGCCTATACCTAATATTAAAAAAACAATTCCTGCCACTATGGCTATAACTATTAGTATTATTTGGCTCAATATTATATCACGCTTACTTATTAAATACCAGATTAAACCGATTAAAACTACGGTAAATAATAAGCTGCCCGCTAACAAACCTATATAAATGCGCTTTCTGCTTTCCAAATTGCAAACCCCTAACTATCTAATAAGGTTCCTGCTTTTAAAGCAAACCCCTGTAAAAACTCCCTCGCCGTCATTTTTCTTTTACCTTCCCTTTGCACTTGTGTAACTAATAGAACTCCCGCACCGGTTTGCACCGCAAATCCTTCTTTGCTAACCTCTAAAATAAGTCCTGTTACACCCTTTTGCAGTTCGTTTACAATACTAGTACCAAAAATTTTAACCTTGGTTCCATTTATATATGTAAAAGCCCCGGGCTGCGGTCCCAACGCTCTGACCTTAGCGTGGATATGGGGGGCAGCTTGGGTCCAATCAATTTTTTCTTCCTCATTGGTAATCATAGCCGCATAAGTTGCTTTACTGTTATCCTGTTTGCGGCGGGGCATAGACCCACTTTGAATAGCCCTTATAGTATCAATTAATAGTTCCGCTCCCGTTGCTGCCAATATGCTTTCCAAATCTCCGTGATTAATGCTGCTATCTATAGGAACCGGCATTTGCATTATAATATCTCCGGTATCTAAACCTTCGTCCATAAACATAGTAGTTATACCCGACATTTTTTTCCCCTCCATGATGGCTCGGCGGATGGGAGCCGCCCCCCTATATTCGGGAAGCATAGAAGCGTGCACATTAATACATCCATAACGCGGGTATTCCAAAATTTCCTTGGGAATAATTTGTCCATAAGAAACCACAATTATCAAATCAGGGTCCCAATTAATAATTTGATTTATGGTACTATTATCTTTCACTTTTTGCGGTTGATATACTGGTAGATTATTTTGTTCGGCAATTATTTTAATTGGAGTTGGCATTACTTTTTTGCCCCGGCCTTGAGGCCGGTCGGGCTGAGTTACTACCCCCACAACAGTAAAATTGTTATCAATGAGCTTTTCCAAGCTGGGAACAGCAAACACCGAAGTGCCCATAAATACTATTTTCACTGTCATCCCCCCTGATCGCTTATTTTTCTTTTTCTACACTTAAAGCTATATCGGTAAATAAAATTCCATCCAGATGGTCTATTTCATGTTGAAAAGCCCGAGCTAGTAAATCATTAGCAGTTATGTTTATTTCCTGTCCATTTCTATCCAGGGCTTTCACTATAACCTTTTTAGCTCTCTTAACTATCCCGGCTATCCCAGGAACACTTAAGCACCCTTCTGAGCCGGTTTGTTCCCCTTCTCTAAATATTATTTCGGGATTGATCAATTCATAATACTCTTCTCCGGTATCAACTACCACAATGCGTTTGGATACTCCGATTTGCGGGGCTGCTAATCCTACTCCGTCAAATGCATACATGGTATCTTTCATATTATCTAATAAGCGTAAAACGCCGGCATTTATATTAGTGATAGGTTTAGCTTTTTGGCGCAATACTTCGTCGGGAAGTGTAACCACATTATAAACTGCCATCTTCATCCTCCTTAAAGCATAGTATTAGGATTAATATCTATATCTATTTTACCATTTATAAATTTAACCTCTGTAGATATATAAAATCCCAGACTTTTTAATAATAGCATATTGTCACCTTTTACAATTATTTGATACCTGAATTTGTTGCGTATTTTTTGGATAGGGCAAGGAGCCGGGCCTAAAATTTGTAAATAGTCCTCTTTAGCATCCAGGGCCTCGTTTATTAGTTGGGCAATATGCCCAGCCTGGCTCTTTACTTTTTCTACATTAGCAGATGATACCACAATGCGCAGCAAACTCGAGAAAGGCGGATAGTTTAAAATTCTTCTTTGTTTTAATTCTTCAAAATAAAACTTAACATAATCTTGCTCTGCTGCCCAGTCAAAAAGTGGATTATCGGGATTGTAAGTTTGAATTACTACTTCTCCGGCCTTATTAGCCCGGCCGGCCCGGCCGGCCGCTTGCACCATAAGTTGAAAAGCCCGTTCGGCAGCCCTAAAGTCAGGCAAAGCCAGCATATTATCAATATCAATTATACCTACTAAAGATACATTAGGAAAATCAAGTCCTTTAGCTACCATTTGCGTACCAATAAGTATATCCACGTCTTTATTTTTCATTTTAGTTAATAATTCTTGCTGCAAGCCTTTACGGCTGACATCAAGATCAAGCCTTTCCACCCGGGCCCCGGGAAATAATCCTCTTACTTCCTCTTCTACTTTTTGGGTACCGGTTCCCACCTGCTGTAAGTAATTATTATTACACTGGGGGCAACTCCTTGACAAGCTAATGGTATAATTACAGTAGTGGCAAATATTGGCTTGTAAATCTTTATGATAAGTCATCCCTACTGAACAGCGGGGGCAGGTTAGTATCGCCCCGCACTTTCGACATATAGTTATGGGAGAATAACCCCGGCGGTTAATAAAAAGAATAATCTGTTCCTGATTGGCCAGACTTTTTTTAATCTTTTCTTGTAAATTAGCCGATAAAACACGGGGGGACGCTGCGCTAAAATTACTTTTTAAATCCTCTATGTAAACTTGGGGCAGGGTTGCTTCCCCAATGCGGCTTTCCAGCGTTAATAAAGACACTTCCTGGTTTTGTACTCTATAAAAAAGGTCCAGGGAAGGAGTAGCACTCCCGTACAAGATTAGGGCCTTGTGATATGCGGCCCGTCTTTTCGCTACTTCCCGGGCATCATATTTCGGAGTTTCCTCTTGTTTATAAGTACCTTCCTGTTCTTCATCAATTATTATTAAACCCAGATTAGGTATAGGCGCAAAAACTGCCGAACGGGTACCTAAGACTAAATTTACTTCACCATTACGGATTCTTTTCCATTCCTCCAACCGTTCTCCCTTAGACATATTACTGTGTAATACCGCAATATTATTAATACGCTCCCGAATAACCTGTACCAGATGACGGGTTAAAGCAATTTCCGGAATTAACATTAAAACATTGCGTCCTTTTACAATACATTGCTGGGCTATATTAATATATACTTCGGTTTTACCGCTGCCGGTAACCCCAAAAAGCAGAAATTCCCGGTAGCCTTTACCTAAAGCATTATTTACCGTAGTAATAGCCTTACTTTGTTCGGCAGTTAAAGAAATATTTTTATTGAAAAAGATGGTGGGAGTAAGCTTTTTACTTATCCAGCCTTTATCAAGCAACGCGGTAATAGTAGTTTTATTAAATTCTTTATCTAACCGTTCACAGCTAACATCATTCCCGGCTAACACCTGTATAATTTCAGCTTGCCGGGGGGCTCTTTTAGATAGCTTAAGCAAATCAAGTTCCTTAAGGGGTACCGCCAGGGTATATACATACCCCTCCCGCTGGGGAAGTTTTTTGGTGTATTTATTAATTACTTTTACTATACCTTGAGCCACTAAAAAGTCTAAATCTTCAGCAGAGATATGTTGGCGGCTAGAGGTTAGAGTGATTTCCTTATCCTGCCACAACTGGTTTAAAAACTGGTTATGTTGGGGCCTGGCCGGATTATTTTCATATTCCTCTCTTTTAATTAAGGGGATAATAACTTGAGCCTTTGATTTAGTTAAAGCTTTTGGTACTATAACATGCAAAACCTTTACCACCGGGCACAAATAATTATCGGCTACAAAGTAAGCTAGTTCCAATAATTCTTCATTAATAACCGGCTCCGGGTCTAATATATGTACAATATTCTTTACCCCGGGCTGGGCAGACTCATTTTTTACAGCTATAACATACGCTTCTATGCTATTTTGCCCAAATTCCACCAACACTCTTTGCCCGAATTCTACTTCGCCCTTAAATTTTTCCGGAATAGCATAAGTAAAAACCCTATTTAAGGCAGTAGCCGGCAGATTTATAAGCACATCAGCATAATTCATTTTAATACTCTCCCCTAAAAACAAAGGCGGGAATCGCCCCGCCTCATTGCATTAACTTTGCTATATTATCTTACCCCTAAGTAGTACTTGGAGCCGATTTTAAAATATTTAAAAGCTAGTTTAAGCTTTAGTTATTAATCCGGCCTGCTTTCTTATATCTGCTGCTTTATCAGTCATTTCCCAAGTAAAATCAGCATCTTCACGGCCGAAATGTCCATAGGCAGCCGTTTTCTTATAGATGGGCCGACGTAACTTAAGGTCACGAATTATAGCTCCGGGACGAAGATCAAAGTTGGCTTTGACTAATTCTTCTATCCGGGCTTCAGGTATCTTGTTGGTACCAAAAGTTTCAACTCTAACCGATACCGGATGAGCTACTCCTATAGCATAGGCTACCTGTATTTCACAGCGGTCCGCTACTCCGGCGGCCACCAAGTTTTTAGCTACATATCTGGCTGCATAGGCCGCCGAACGGTCGACTTTGGTAGGATCTTTGCCCGAGAAAGCTCCTCCCCCATGTCTGGCCATACCGCCATAAGTATCAACTATTATTTTCCTGCCGGTTAAACCGCAATCCCCTTGAGGCCCGCCAATTACAAATCTACCGGTAGGATTTATGTAATATTTAGTATCAGCATCCAGCATAGAAGCTGGAATAACCTGTTTTATAACCTGTTCAAGTATGTCTTTTTCAATGGTAGCTAAATCTACCTCGGGATGGTGTTGGGTAGATACTACTACCGTATCAACTCTGACCGGGGTATGTCCATCGTATTCTACCGTTACCTGAGTTTTGCCGTCCGGCCTTAGATAAGGAATAATGCCATTTTTGCGGACTTCAGATAATTTATAGGCCATTTTATTAGCTAGTAAAATAGGCATGGGCATAAGTTCATCAGTTTCATTACTGGCATAACCGAACATCATGCCTTGATCACCGGCTCCTACTGCTTCTATTTCTTCCTCGGTCATCTCGCCTTTTTTGGCTTCATAAGCTTTATCAACCCCCATAGCTATATCGGGTGATTGTTCATCCAGGGAAGTAAGCACTGCGCATGTCTCACTGTCAAATCCATATTTGGCCCTGGTATATCCAATTGCTTCTATAGTGCTGCGCACCAGCTTAGGAATATCTACATAACAAGCAGTACTTATTTCTCCAGATACTAGTACTAAGCCCGTAGTAACCAAAGTTTCTGCAGCTACTCTAGCCTGGGGGTCCTGACTATAAATTGCATCTAATACTGCATCAGATATTTGGTCTGCAATCTTATCAGGATGGCCTTCCGTAACTGATTCCGAAGTAAATAAATTTCTCGCCAACCTCTTCATCTCCTTACAAATCTAAAATAAATCAACCACCTTATCTATTATGGCAGCGGCAACCCCTTCTTTGGTCATTATAGGTAATGATTCCATGGTACCATCCCGGTTTATAAAAGTAACAATATTAGTATCAGTAGCAAAACCGGCCCCTTCTTGGGTCACATCGTTGGCTACAATAAAATCCAGGTTTTTAGCGTCTATTTTTTTCCGGGCATTTTCCAGTACATTATTAGTTTCGGCTGCAAAACCTACCATAATTTGATTATGTAACTTAGTTTGTCCTAAACGCTTAAGTATATCTGGTGTGCCTACTAACTCCAGAATTAACTTATCCGCCTCTTGTTCGGTTTTTTTAAGCTTTTGGTCAGCTATTTTCGCTATCTTAAAATCACCTACTGCTGCAGCACCTACAATAACATCACAACTAGGCTGATAATCCAGCATTACTTGACACATCTCGTCAGCACTCCATACCGGAATAAACTCCACTCCTTTAGGAGGACTAATCCTGGAATTACCACTGACTAATATAACTTCTGCCCCTCGGTTTACTGCTTCTTGGGCAATGCAATAACCCATCTTCCCCGTACTTCTATTACATATAAATCTGACCGGGTCAATATCTTCACAGGTTGTCCCCGCATTAATCATTACCCGTTTGCCGGTTAAATCCTTAACCGGGAATAACACTTCCCTAATTTCCTTAATTATTTCATCAACTTCCGGTAATTTGCCTTTGCCTACCACATCGCAAGCTAGTTTACCGGTAGCCGGCTCCATTATCTTATACCCGTATTGCCCCAATTTATCCAGATTATTTTGTACTATTTTATTCTCAAACATATTGGTATTCATAGAAGGAACTACTAATACTGGGGCCGTATTAGCCACAACTACGGTAGATAATAAATCATCGGCAATCCCATGAGCCATTTTAGCAATAAAATTAGCAGTAGCAGGAGCAATAACTAAAATATCAAGTTCTTCTGCAATACCAATATGCTGAACTTTCCACTCATAAGATTCTTGCCAAATATCAGTTACAACTTCCCGTCCTGAAAGTGTTTTTAAAGTTAAGGGGGTTATAAATTTCGTCGCACCTTCAGTCATCATAACAATTACTTCAAAATCTTCTTTTTTTAGTTTACTGACTAAATCAGCAATCTTATAAGAGGCAATGCCTCCGGTTATCCCAATACCTATCGTCTTGGCCATTATAAGCCTCCTCTGCTAGGTTATTCTGGACTTCCAGTAGTTACTTTGATTTTGCCTTCTAGTACATCATCTAAAGCTTGAGTAACCATACTAGAAAGCCTATAGCTTTCGTCATTTTTACAGTCTTCCGATAATTCCCGGGCCCTTTTAGCTACCGCAACTACCACGGCATATTTACTTTCTGCTAGTTCCATTAAATCCTTAGTGGAAGGAGGAATCATTTAATTCACCTCATATTTTATGTTTTTAACTTTACATCTTTCCGCTATAATTATGGCTTCCGTTTTTCTTACTGCTTCATCAATATCATCATTTATTACTACATAATCGTATTTATTTATATGGCTCATTTCAGCACGGCAAGCCTTTAATCTTTCCTCTATGCTGGACTGTGAGTCTTTACCTCTGGCTACTAACCTATAGGTTAACTCCTCAACACTGGGTGGGGCTAAGAACACAAATACTCCGTCAGGCATTTTTTCTTTAACTTGCAAAGCCCCTTGAATATCAATTTCTAATAGCACATCTTGCCCATTATCCAAGTTTTGTTGGACAAAATTCCGCGGCGTACCATACAGGTTAGAATACACATTGGCCCATTCTAAAAATTCATCTTGGGCAATCAGTTCCTGAAATTTTTCCCTGCTAATAAAAAAATAATCCTGCCCTTCTATTTCTCCTACTCGAGCGGGGCGGGTAGTAGCTGAAATGGAAATTTGTATATTGGGCATTTTAGCCATTAATGCTTCTCTTATAGTTCCTTTTCCTACTCCCGAAGGCCCGGAAATCACAAATAAAATACCTTGACGGCTCATCTTACCTTAAACACTTCCTGCCATTTATTCATCATCTGATACTTCTTTTGAACTAAGACGATTAGCTACAGTTTCTGGTTGTACTGCAGAAAGAATTACATGGGCACTATCAGAAACGATAACTGCCCGAGTTCTGCGCCCATAGGTGGCATCGATTAGCATACCTTTTTCTCTGGCTTCTTGAATAATTCGTTTAATGGGGGCTGATTCGGGACTAATAATGGCCACAATGCGATTAGCTGCCACAATATTTCCAAACCCAATATTTACCAATTTAATATCCATAACATTTCCGGGATCTCCGGATTCACCTCCTAATAATTATTCAATATTTTGCAGTTGTTCTCTGATTTTTTCTAATTCGGCTTTAACATCTACGGCAATACGGCTCATTTCCAGGTCATTGGCTTTAGAAGCCACAGTATTAATTTCTCTAAACATCTCCTGCACCAGAAAATCACATTTTCGGCCTACCGAATCACCGCTTTCCAGTAATTCATCTAAGTGGCTTACATGACTTTTAAGACGTACAATTTCTTCGGTAATATTGACTTTATCAGCAAATATGGCCGCTTCGGTCAAAATTCTTTGCTCATCCACAGAAATTTCCGCCATTAACTCTTTAATTCTGGCTTTCAGTTTCCCTACATATTCGGTAGTTACAATAGGTGACCGTTCTTCTAATTTCTCCACAAAGCCCAGGACGTATTTATTCCGTTTAGCTATATCCAAGGCCAGATTTCGTCCTTCTTTTAAACGCATCTCCAGAACATCTTGCATGGCATTAGAAAGAGCCTCTTGCAATACTTGCCAAACAATTTCCATATTTTCTTCTTCATCCTGCAAATTAAAAACTTCAGGTAATCTAAATATGTCAATAACGTTGATTTCGGGAGATATTTTAAGATTTTCTGCTAAATCCTTCAAATAGTTATGATAAGCTATTGCCAAATCTTTGTCAAGCTTGATATTCCTTACACTTTCTTCGGTTTTCTCAATATTAATGCTTATTTCCAACCGGCCCCGAGATACAAATTTTTTCAGCTCTTCCTTTATCTGTTCTTCCAAAATATTGTAGCGCCGGGATATTCTTATATTAGAATCTAAAAACCGGTGATTTACTCCCCGCACTTCACAAGTTACTTGATATCCTGAGTTAGATACTTGGCTTCTGCCATAACCTGTCATACTTTTAATCATTATTATAATCAACCTTTCTACGTAAAATCGGCTTTAAGGCTTGTCTTTTAAGGTTTAAGGCCCAGGATAAATTTTATTATCCTTATCCCTATGCTTAATTATATACTTATTAAATTATAATTTTAACATAATAAAGCAACTAAACAAAAATTCTTCTGCCCAGGTAAGAAATACTACGTAAAATAAACTTGCCGCCGGCAAAAATTAAAATTATTACCCATTGCCAACCTTCCAAAGGGGTAGTTTTAAATACATTCTGTAAAAATGGAGTATAAATAACTGCTAACTGCATTACTACAGAAATTAATACGGCCAAGAGTAAAAATTTGTTGGTAAAAAAGCCTAGATCGAAAGGTGAGTGTCTTTCCGACCGGCACTCAAAAACATAGAACAATTGACAAAATACTAAAGTAGTTAAAGCCATAGTCCGGGCCACCGTATAATCATCAAAACCATGCAGGCGGGTAAAAACTAATCCCACCGTAAATGCGGCCAAGGTAATAACCCCGATATATAATCCCCGGCTCATTATAATCCAACCCAGCTTCCGGGCAAAAATACCTTCCGTTTTAGGCCGGGGCTTCCTATCCATTATGCCGGGTTCAGGTGGTTCTAAACCTAAAGCCATAGCCGGTAAGCCATCTGTAACCAAATTAACCCATAATATCTGAATAGGTAATAAAGGCAGAGGCATGCCGAAAAGCGAAGCTAAAAACATTACTAAAACTTCCCCGATATTACAGCCTAAAAGATACCGGATAAATTTCCTGATATTATCGTAAATAGCCCGGCCTTCATAAACAGCTTTTACAATAGTAGAAAAATCATCATCAGCTAAAATCATGGCCGATGCTTCTTTAGTAACTTCAGTTCCGGTTATCCCCATGGCTATACCAATATCAGCCGACTTTACCGCCGGGGCATCATTAACCCCATCCCCGGTCATAGCTACTACCTCATTTTTAGCCTTTAGTACATTAACAATCCTATTTTTATGCTGAGGTGATACCCGGGCAAATACCCGGTCAGATATAGCTCCTTTATACAACTCCTGGTCACTCATAGTATCGATTTCTATCCCGGTTATAACTCTATCACCTTTAGATATACCTATAGAATTGGCAATAGCCCGGGCGGTAGTAGGATGATCACCGGTAATCATCACCGGTACAATACCGGCTCCGATACATTCAGCTACCGAACTTTCCACCCCCTCCCGGGGGGGGTCAATCATTCCGCAAATACCGGTTAAGGTTAAATGGCTTTCTAATAAATCATCCGAAAGATGCAGGGCTTCATGGGAGCTAAGCTTGCGGTAAGCAAAGCCTAAAACCCTTAAAGCATCATTAGCCCACTCTTCCTGGGTTTTAAATAAATGTTCTTTATCCGCCTTATTTAAAGGGACTACTTTATTTTGTTTAATAATACTAGTACAAGAATCTACCAGCATATCTAAAGCCCCTTTTACAAAAACAAAATACTCATTTTTAATCTTGACTACCACTGACATCTTTTTACGGGTTGAATCAAAAGGAATTTCCCGCACCCGTTTATCCTCTGATTTTAAACCAGCCTTTTTAGCCATTATCAATAAAGCTATTTCCGTGGGATCACCCTGATTATCTCCTTTATCATTGACGGTGGCATTATTACAATGATACGCATTTTCTATAGTTAAACTTAACGCTTTATTTTTAGCCAGGTCGGTTTTTTTGTTTAAAAATTTACCGGACCCAACATATCCGGTACTTTCCATATCTACAGTCGTATCAAAACTGCCGATTCTGATAACGGTCATCTTATTTTGCGTTAAAGTCCCGGTCTTATCAGAACATATAACCGTTGTACAGCCTAAAGTCTCTACCGCCGGTAATTTGCGAATAATCGCGTTTCTCTTAGCCATTCTTTGGATTCCCAAGGCTAAAACTACGGTTACTATAGCGGGTAATCCTTCCGGAATAGCTGCTACCGCCAAACTAATCCCGGCCATTAGCATGGTAAGAACAGACTCGCCTCTTAGAACCCCCATAACCGCAACTAGAGTACATACTGCTAAACATATAACAATTAATATCTTCCCTAGCTGATCTAGCTTCATTTGCAAAGGCGTTAAATCAGGCTCAGTTTCTTTCATCATTTGAGCAATTTGCCCCATAATAGTATCCATGCCGGTATGTACTACTAAAGCTGCAGCCCGGCCGCGAGTTACAGCCGTACCCATGAAGGCTAAATTTTTCTGTTCCGCAATAGGCACTTCATGGTCATAGATAATCTGGGCATCTTTTTCCACCGGTATAGATTCACCGGTTAAAGTAGCTTCATCTATACTCAGGCTAAAGGTTTCCAACAAACGTAAATCAGCCGGAACCTTATCCCCCGCCTCCACAAAAACAATATCACCGGGAACCAAATCCTGAGCTAAAATCTTAGATTTTATTCCGGCCCGCAGTACCGTAGCATGAGGTGAAGCCAGTTTTTTTATTTCATCTAAGGACCGCTCGGCTCTAAATTCCTGAACAAAACCTAATACAGCATTAACTATTACTATAGCCATTATAGTAATAGCATCAGCCAAATCACCTACAATACCTGATATAACGGTAGCACCTAATAATACTAAAACCATGGTATCCGTAAACTGGTTAAAAAATATTTTCAGCGGATTCAAACCGGGACCTTGTTCAAGTACATTGGAATATTCAGCTTGTCTTTTAGATACCTCGCCTAAACTTAGACCTTTACTATTATTGCTATCTAACTTATCTAAACACTCTGCAATAGATTTTTGGTACCAAGGTGCATTTAACATTTAATTGCCTCCACTAGCCTTTTTGAAAAATCTTATTCACTAATGAAGTGCAAAAGAACAGGGGACAGGCCAAGCCTCTCCCCTTTTTAACTGTTAACTATTTCCTTCTATATAAGCAGATAGGAGTTAGGGGTACTGGTTTATTGATGTACCGCGTCTTACCCCTAACCCCTCACTCCCACATTTTACATTTAATCCCTTAATACTTTCAGTTCTCTACAATAACTACTATTAAAATGCTCTTCATAATCTACCATAAAAACAGTTAATTCATTAATATTATATACAGCCGGTATGGAGCATTCTTCAAATAAGCCCCAGGATCTTAACATAAAATTAGCTACTCTTTCCCCAAATAAAAATAAATAAACCGGCTTTAATATTTCAATTTCTTCCACAACATAAGGCAGACAAGATAATATATGTTCATCAGTAGGCCTAATGGGTATACCGCTGCATTTCTTATTGTTTAGTATACAATTATACTCCTTATCTACTAATTTATTATCCCCATGACATAAAGTATTAGTTAAAAAGGGGCAAGCTTTAGGCTGACATCTAACTAAAAAAGTATGATAGACCTTTTCTAAATTAAATTCAGTAGAAATAATCTTTCTTATTTCTATAATATTTTTTATATCACTGGTAAAGTTATTGTCAGACTCAAACACTAATACAACTTCCGGTTCCAAATCTCCTTTTCCCAGACTTGGTTTGCGGATACATTGTAGAGAGGATTTGCAGCGTTTACAACTGATAACACGATCTTCCATAGTAATTATTTTTTTAATATTTTGCTCCCTATTCCCTTTAAGCATTATTTGCATCCCCCGAGCCCCACGAAAATTAAGTAATCTTTTTTTATTCGGCACAAAATCTTGTTATCCTGCTAAAAATTTACAAAAAACCGCTAGCTTAGCGGTTTAGATATGTACTTAATAATAGTTTTTTTAGTACCCATACAGTTACACAAGAACATAGTTAAAATTTATGCAGGTAATCTCTGGTCCTGGTGTTAATTCCCCATGTAGAATCAGCCAGTTTACTGCTTAGGTAACTATTTATATTGTCATCTAGATCTGGATTAGTTAAATCAATTATTAAATAAAAAGATCTTAAAACATCTATCAAGTTCATAAAGATCCGTTCCGGCGGCGCTTTTAAGAGTAATGCATCTTTTCTGCCGTAAAAATATATCATACGTTTTAATACCCAAGCTATTTCCGTATTGGACCAGTTTCTCTTTTCCAGTAACTCATCCAATAAAGCATCCGGGCCTATACTATATTCTTTTTCCTCTAACTCTTTCCATTCCTTACTACCCACCACCGTAGAAGGTATGCCGAGTAACTCTAAATCTTCCATACTAATCCCCCAATTTAATTTATTACCCTTCTAGCACCTACGTAGGATTTAGCATAATAGCTTTCACTAAGGGCAGAATAAATAACTCCACCGCTGCGGGGTGAACTAGAATGTATGAATTTACCCTCTCCGCTGTAAATACCTACATGGTCAATACTGCCTCCGCCAGCAAAAAAGACTAGATCCCCGATCTGCAAATCTTCTTTGGCCACAGCTACTCCGTGGCTATATTGTGATGCTGCGGTCCGGTTAAGCTTAATATTAAAAATATTAAATACATAACTGGTAAAACCTGAACAATCAAATCCCGAGGGACTTGAACCTCCGTATCTATAAGGGGCACCTAAATACCCGGCAGCAGCTTGAATAATTCTGTCACCACTAATAGGCATACCAGCCCGGGAAGGGTTCACCGGTATATCTTGTACCGCTACCGCTGGCACTGCTTCTAATGGTATTATTAGTTCCTGTCCAACCTGCAAAGCATCTGAAGTTAAATTGTTGATTTCCATTAAGCTATCTACTGAAACATTATTATGGTGAGCTATTTGCCATAGATTATCGCCTGATTGCACTACAAGAATATTGTTAGTATCAGCAGGTAAGGTTGAGGTTGGTTCCGTAGTAGCAGAAGTTGAAGGGCTATCCGTTTTTACCGGGGGGCTTTCTTTTACTATTAATTGTTGTCCTATATTAAGAAAGTCGTTTTTGAGGTTATTAAGTCTAATTAAATTATCTGTAGTTGTTCCGTTAATTTGTGCTATTTGCCATAAGGTGTCACCTGATTTTACTATGTAAATTTCGTTAGCATAAATACTTGTCCCACTTAGATGTAGAAAAAATAATGTTGCAATTACTATTCCAGCAAATTTCTTCATTAAAATTACCAACCCTTCGCATGATTTGCCAACAGTTGGTTAATTCTACACCATCAGTAAATATTCCTGCATTTCTATTGATTTTTTTACCAACATTTTCTTTCTTTATGACAATTAATAAGTTTCGTAAAAAGTTCCTCATTTATTCCTGCACATCCTAACCGGCTGCGACTATCTCCAGAGCTGCTGCCATGAAAATCTGATCCCCCGGTTACTAATAGTTTTTTATTTTTACATAATTTTAGATAATAGTCGATTTGCAGTGGATGGTGTTCAGGATAATAAACTTCTATTCCTTCTATGCCCATAGTTATAATTTCGTTTACTACATTAGTGTTTTTAATTAGACCGGGATGGGCTAGTACCGCAATACCCCCAGCTCCATGAATTATACGGATAGCCTCATCAGGTAAAAATTTATAACGGGGGACATAAGCCGGTCGGCCTTTACTAATATATTTATCAAATGCTTCCTTTATAGAAAAGACATAGCCTTTATCCATTAAAGCTTGAGCAATGTGAGGCCGGCCAATTAAATCCCCGGCGGCCAGTTTTTTAACGGTATCTAAATTAATCACCAAACCCATATTATGCAGCTTTTCGATCATCTTTTTAGCTCTTTCATAACGGGATTGTCTTAACTCCATAAGCCTGGTTAACATAGGTTGATTTAAGTAATCAATAAAATATCCTAAAATATGCACTTCCGAGTCATTATAATCAGTATTTAACTCTATCCCCGGCACAAATTTTAAGTAAGTATTGATTTGTTGTATATAATTTTGGGCAACTTCTAATCCATCTATGGTATCATGATCAGTAATTGATATACCCCTTAAGCCTATACTAATGGCATAATCAATAACTTCTGAGGAAGAAAGTATACCGTCGGAAGCCTTGGTATGGATGTGTAGGTCATACATATTTTTGTCTCCTGTCATAAATTTAGCTTAAAACCCTTTTGATGACGCGCCCGGCGTTTTGGTGAAGGATCATCTCAATTTCCGGGGGCAGAAATCCACAGTTTAATAAAAGTTCGGTCCAAGATTTATATTCCTCTACTCCTGACATAATAATACTATCAGCTCCGTCAAAATCTGATCCCAGGGCCACATGCCTGATTCCCACCTTATCAGCAATATATTTAATATGATCTATCAATTTATTAATATCGGCTCCCGCATCAGAGCTGGTAAAAAAGCTAACTTGATTAACTCCTACTACCCCATCATTTTGCGCTAATACTTGTAATTGCCGGTCAGTCAAATTTCTTTTATGGGAACAAAGTTGGCGTGCATTGCTATGAGTCACCATAATAGGTTTATCATAATAATCAAAGACCTCAAAATACGCCGGTTCTGAAATATGGGACAAATCTAATAACATGCCCAGCTGTTCCATCTCTTTTAAAACCTGCTTGCCTAACTTGCTTAAACCTCCGGCCTCATCACCTTCACCAATACCATCGGCTAATAAATTGCGGTTATTCCAGGTAAGACCCATACTACGCAAGCCTAACTTATGCATTAGTCTTAATAATTCCAGATCTTTTCCTATAGCTTCCGCCCCTTCCAGGTGCAGGACCGCCCCTATCTTATCATTTAATTGATTTTTTTCAATATCAGCATAATTAGTAATTAAATAAAGGTAAGCTTCATTAAGGGCTAGCTCGCAGTGGAACTTCTCTATCTGTAATAAAATATTTCTTAAGCTGGTACTCTGATCAACAGAATTGGTAAACAAAGCAAAAAACTGAATAATGATTCCTGCTTCCCGGGCCCGTTTTAAATCAAAATGAGCTGAATTAGAATATAACGGCATATTTTTTTCCGTTAAAATTGATATGGTGTCACAGTGTAAGTCTATTATCTTACTTATAATAAAGTCCTCCTTATTAAAATCATCTTTTTGATTATTATACTTTTGATGATATAAATAAAAAACCTGCTATAAAGCAGGTTATGGTTAAAAACAGAATTAATTAGGATTAAAACTATCTTGGCTCAATAATTAATTTAATAGCAGTTCTTTCTTCACCATCAATCATTATATCAGTAAATGCCGGAATACAAATGAGATCCATTCCACTAGGTGCTACAAATCCCCTGGCAATAGCAATTGCTTTAATAGCTTGATTAATTGCACCTGCCCCAATAGCTTGAATTTCTGCGGCTCCCTTTTCCCTCAAAACCCCGGCGAGCGCTCCTGCCACTGAATTTGGACTAGATTTAGCTGAAACCTTTAACACTTCCATCAAACTAACCCCCTCAAATAATGTAAAAATTATTAGATTTTCTGCTCTATAGAAGTATATTCTAATAATTTTAAGTAATTCCTGCTTTCTGTAGCAAGGTTTGGATAAATTTTCAATTTAGTCGATAATACGTGATACTCGACTAATTTTTTGCACTTTGAGGGAGTTATCATCTATTTCCAGAATTACACCTTGTAATTGAGCTGCACCTGCAGCTACTTCAAATCGCGCCGGCCTTTGGGTCAGGAACTTTTCAATTATAGCTTCCTTTTCCATGCCTAAAATAGAGTCAACGGGTCCAGTCATGCCTAAATCAGTAATATAAGCTGTTCCTTGAGGAAGGATCTTTTCATCAGCCGTCTGAATATGAGTATGGGTTCCTAATAAGGCCGATACCCTTCCATCTGCATAATAAGCTATCGCTAACTTCTCTGAGGTTGCTTCAGCGTGAAAATCCACAATAATTAAATCAGCCTTATTTTTAATATCTTCGAGTATTTCATCTAATTTTCTAAAGGGGCAGTCTAAAGATGATAAAAATACCCGGCCTGATAAGTTAATTACCGCCACATTTATATTAAACCCGGCCGTATAAATATGGTAGCCTTGACCGGGACAATCATCAGGATAGTTAGCCGGTCTAATTAATCTATGCTCATTATCAATAAAAGAAAAAATATCTTTATTATCCCAAACATGGTTACCCATAGTTAAGACATCTATATTCGCACTTAATAACTCGGCCATAACATCTTTAGTTAAACCCCGGCCCCCTGCTGCATTCTCGGCATTAGCTATGGTAAATTCAATATTATACTGTTTTTGTATCCCAGATAATACTTCCTTTATCGCTCTACGGCCTGGTTTTCCGACAATGTCACCTACAACAAGAATATTCAAGATTTACCTCCATTTTATCTATTATGGACAACTACCTTGCCATGCTGACGATAGACCAGATAACTGCTATTACGGCTTATTTCCTTGCCAATCTGGTCAATTAGGTTTCTGCGCCAAGAGTTTTTATTTATCAGTGACTCATATTGGCAATCATCTTTTATTAAACAGTTGCCCCAATAATTATGAGCCACATGAATAAACAGCTTTAGTTCCTCACTGTCCACCGTTTTAATATCACGATGTAAACGAATAAAGCTTATATTAGTATTATTTTTAACTTCAATATGTACTGTATCAGGCTTAATCATATTAAGTTTATAATAAAGTTCTAAACATTTTTTTAGTTGACTAATAAAATTATCCTGTAATTCTGCTTCTTCGTTATGAGCCGCTAATTCAAATATTATAACATTGTTAACTCCATCATATTTTACCATATTTAGTTCGGGATAATCTAAAGACATAGCTATTAAATCTAGACCTTTATCTCTTTTCACTTAATCTTCTCCTTTTTGGATATTTATTAAACCCTTCGGCAGAAGCTTAATAAACTCCTTCCTTAAGCTATTTGTAAATAATAGAAAAACAAGAAAAACAGGGTCAAACCCTGTTTTTCTTTATTTAAATAGCTTAAGCTTATTTAGCGTATTCCACTGCTCTAGTTTCTCTTAAAACTACTACCTTAATCTGACCGGGGTAATCTAAATCTTGTTCTACTTTTCTAGCAATTTCCCGTGATAAGTTAATAGCTTGCAAATCATCTATTTCTTCGGGTTTTACCATTATTCTTACTTCACGACCGGCTTGAATAGCAAAAGTTCTGTCCACACCGTCAAAAGATTCGGCTAGATTTTCGAGTTTTTCCAGCCTCTTAATATATGCTTCCAGAGTTTCACGACGGGCTCCCGGACGGGAAGCCGATATGGCATCAGCCGCTTGCACCAAAACTGCTTCAATAGATTCTGGTTCTATATCACCATGGTGGGCAGCAATAGCATGAATAACGTCTTTGCTTTCTCGGTACTTCTTAGCTAAATCCACACCAATTTCGATATGGGGACCGCTGACCTCATGGTCTATAGCCTTGCCGATGTCATGCAAAAGACCGGCTCTTTTAGCCAGCATTACATCAACCTCAAGTTCAGAAGCCATAACCCCGGCCAGATGTGCCACCTCAATAGAGTGATTTAACACATTTTGTCCATAACTGGTACGGTATTTTAATCTGCCTAATAGTTTTACTAGTTCAGGATGCAGACCATGAACACCTACTTCAAAAGCAGCTTGTTCGCCTAGCTCCCGAATCTCCTGGTCGATTTCTTTCTTAGCCTTTTCTATCATTTCTTCAATTCTAGCCGGGTGAATTCTCCCGTCAGATACCAGGTTTTCCAGGGCCACCCGGGCAATTTCCCGGCGAATAGGCTCGAAGGATGATAAAATAACGGCTTCCGGAGTATCATCAATAATTAGATCCACACCGGATAAAGTTTCGAAAGTTCTTATATTTCTTCCTTCCCGGCCAATAATTCTGCCTTTCATTTCATCATTAGGCAGAGCTACTACTGATACTGTAGTTTCCGAGACTACATCAGCCGCACATTTCTGTATAGCTAAAGACACAATGTTTTTAGCCTTTTTATCAGCCTCTTCTTTAGCTTCAGCTTCAATGCTCTTAATCATTATGGCCGTTTCTTGTCTGATTTGTTGTTCCACATTGTATAATAGTATTTCCTTGGCTTCTTCAGAAGTTAAACCGGACAGTCTCTCCAATTCTTTGAGTTGTTGGGTTCGTATTATTTCTAAATCTTGTTGAGATCTTTCTATTTCTTTTTCTTTATCATGGATAAATTGTTCTTTTTTCTCCATATTGTCCGACTTCTTGTCTAACATCTCTTCTTTTTGAATAATACGCCTTTCAATCCGGTCTAGCTCTCTGCGTCTTTCTCTAATATCCTTTTCCGCCTCTTGCCGATTCCGATGTATCTCATCTTTAGCTTCCAGAAGCAGTTCCTTGCTTTTGCCTTCTGCTTCCTTGTTAGCGTCATCAATTATTCGAGCTGCTTCTTCCTCAGCAGCACCAATTCTGCTTTCGGCTATCAGACGTCTGCCATAATAACCAGCAGTAAGACCAACAGCTAAAGAAAAAGTAATTACAATAAAGCTTACTAGTGTATTAATATGTGTCACCTCCCTTAAAAATAATGCCTTGATAATTTTACGGTTCCATTTTTGAAAATTCGGTTATAATGAGCCTGGGTTGGCATAGGCCATTTTCTTATACCCGCCTCATTATAAAACCTCATACCTTATAATAGTAAAATAAAAAAACCGAGTTAAAAACCCGGTTTACCTCAGAAGACGCCCATTAGTTCACTATAATCCAACCCACGTATTTATAAAGTGAGAATTATTCAAACTTCACACAACACATAGGGTGAGTATTATAAAAACTCACCTTAACCCAGCAAGACTAGTTCTAGCATATATATAAATCTCTATAATCAGAGTCTTTTCAACTTAGATAAAACTGATCTATATAAAACCTTAGCTTACAGGTCAAGTACATATGGTACGACTTCAACCAAGTTCTTATATAGATTTTAG
>JAEWZB010000028.1 GCA_023395515.1 Bacillota bacterium | reverse complement strand
TCTCTTTTATCTAAACACCACATTAATATTGCTTTCCTGAAAGTTTTCCGCCAATCACGGGGAAGTGAAGCATCTATGGTTATTGAGACTGACCAGAAGGTGGACATGGTAATTATACAAGAGCTCGAAGCCATGTCCGGGATAACTAAGGTAATGTTTATAGATGCTACCGAGTAAACTATGGGAGGTATTTTGATGTACCAATTCAGATATGGTGCCGATTTGCAAAAATTATGTGCAGAACACCATAGAGACATAGCAGAAATAGTATTATTGGCTGAAATGGAAGAAAACGAAAAAAGCTCCGATGAAATATGGTCGCGCATGGAAGACGCTTTTTCAGTCATGCAAAATGCCGTAAAAAACGGATTAGCAGCAGATATAAAATCGGTGGGGGGGCTGGTAGGCGGTAATGCTAATCGTTTAAATACTTATAGAGAATCGGGAGGCATAAGCGGTAAAGCAGTCTTAAAAGCGGTTAGTTATGCCTTAGCGGTAACCGAGGTCAATGCCTCCATGGGGAAAATTGTAGCTGCTCCTACCGGAGGGGCTAGTGGCGTAGTGCCGGGAGTAATTTTAACCCTTAAAGAAGAGTTGGTATTACCTAATGATACAGCCATTAAGGGCTTATTCGTAGCCGCGGCTATTGGTAAAATAATTGCTATGAATGCTACCTTGTCTGGTGCAGAAGGAGGCTGTCAGGCCGAGGTAGGTTCAGCATCAGCTATGGCAGCCGGGGCCGCCGTTTTCATGAGCGGAGGCAGCCCTGAAGCTTCTTTAGATGCAGCCGCATTAGCTTTAAAGGGACTTTTGGGGTTAGTGTGTGATCCGGTGGCTGGTTTAGTTGAGGTACCCTGCTCCAAAAGAAATGCTACCGGGACTGCTAATGCCTTAATATGTGCCGATTTGGCCTTAGCCGGTATTAAAAGCTTCATCCCTTTCGATGAAATGGTGGAAGCCATGTATAAGGTAGGACGTTTAATGTCACCTAATTTGCGGGAAACGGCTGAAGGCGGTTGTGCCATAACTCCAACTGCCCTTCAATTTAGTCTGGAGCTGGCTAATAAATAAATTGGATAAACTTACCGGGTAAAACCCGGTTTTTTTATTTAGTTTCATGAATAATAATGGGTAAGCTAAAAAGTCAAAATGTCTTAGGGGGTCAGATAATATTGCCAAGGACCATATTGACTATGCTACTCATTATGGTGGTGGTAGCAGGTCCAATTTACCAAGCCTATGCAGTTGATACCGGCCAAGATAAGGTGGTAGTAATTGATCGCACTGATTTTCCCGTACTTTATCTTGCTCTTCCTAATATAGAAGGTGAAGCAATATGGTTGCTGCAAGCCAGGTTAAAAGAGCTGGGTTTTGATATTGAACCTAGTGGAACATATTCACCTGCAACTGCAAATGTAGTAAGTTTATTTCAAGTATCCAGCGGCTTAAAGGATACGGGAGTAGTTGATGAAACCGTCTGGAAATCTTTAATGCAAAATGACTGGGGAGAGCCTTGTTTAACCGAGGGAAAACAACCTTTGACCGGGAAGGTAGTTATTGAGATTGATACTATTAAACTTTCTTTAACCGTTTACCAAGATGATAAAGAGGTAGTTAGATATCCGGTGGCAGTGGGCAAAAGCTCTACGCCTTCACCCTTAGGGGAGTGGAAGATCGTGCAAAAGTCACTAAATTGGGGTAATGGCTTTGGCACCAGGTGGTTAGGCTTAAATGTACCTTGGGGGATTTATGGTATTCATGGTACTAATAAGCCGGGCTCCATTGGTACTTATGCTTCTCACGGGTGTATAAGAATGTTTAATCAAGATGTGGAAAGGCTTTATCCGACTATCCCTATGGGTGCTACGGTGCGCATATTAGAAAATGGCAAGATGTTTCCTCAAAATATAAGACCTGTTCAACTTAAAAAAGGAGATTCAGGTCAAAAAGTAGTTTATGTACAAAGCCGGCTTAAAGAACTGGGTTATATATTTGACCGGGCTGATGGGCGCTACGGAAACATGACGGAATTGGCGGTAAAATATTTTCAAATGTGGCATTGCTTAGAAGCCACCGGAGAAATGGATGAAGCTACTTACCGCTTAATGGGGATGATTCAGTAGTTATTTTTGAAGTTCGGCCATGCCTAATTCAATATCGTGCAGATGTTCTAACATATTATCTTTGGCTTCCTCATGGTTGCGCTCTTTTATGGCCAGATATATAGCTTGATGCTGCCTGATTATTTGTTGCCTATGTTCCGGGTTGGAATATAGTGTTTCTCTATCACTTCTAAAGGTATTATGCATTAAATCAGCCACCGTGTTCATCATGCGCAGCAAGATCGTGTTTTTAGTGGCTTCAGCTATAGCGAAATGAAACTTAAGGTCATATTTAACCGCTAGAGAAATTGATTCAGCTTTTTGCATTTTCTCCAGGCTTTCCCCAATCTTTTCCAGGTCTGCCGGGGTAGCCCGCAGGGCGGCTAAAGCTGCTGATTCTGACTCTAAAACCCGGCGAACTTCCATCAATTGTGCCCGGGGGTTTCTTTCTACTGCCAAAACTAAAGCTAAAGGGGCAAAAGTTGCGGAGGAACTAGTCTTTTTTACATAAGTTCCTTCCCCGGGTCTAATATCTAAAATACCAATAGCCTCTAAGGTAGTTAAAGCTTCCCGCACTGATGCCCGGCTTACTCCTAAAGATTCGGCCATTTCCCGCTCGGAAGGCAGCTTATCTTCCGGTTTTAATTCACCCCGGGTGATTAAGTCTTTAAGCTGTTCTACGATTTCTTCATATATCTTTTTAGTTTTTATAGGTTGAAAACTCATTAAGCTAAACCACCTTGTTTTTTATACGGTTTCATAACTATTGTACTAGAAATCAGCCGTGAATGCGGGGGTATTATGAATTATTTGATTCCAGTGTGAAAAGGAATTATGCGTTAGTTGAATGTATAAATATTCCGTCACTAGCCTCCGCATGGGGATACACCAACTGCTTGTTGCAAGAAAAAAGGGGTACACTCCTATTCGCCATCCGGGCTCAAAGTCGTTCGAGCCTCGTCCGTGAGGCTCGCCCCCTTTTTTCTTGCCCCTTCGCAGGGTGTATCCTCCATGCTACGTCATTAATAGTGACCGAAGGGAACATAGGTGGTGCTCGTAGAGTGCGTCAATGTTCCTACATATTTATACATTCAACCTGATTAATTTGAGGTTTTCGCACTGCAATCAATTATTTAACTTAAGCCGAGGCTTTTTTCTTATCCAGCTCTTTAAAGAAATTCATGCCGGTTTCAATAGCCTTAACATTTAAAGGCATTTTATCTAAATAACGGCCTTTAAAGGTTTTGACCAGATAATCATAAATATTATCCTTATTAACTACATTAGTAGCCTCTAAAAGTGCTCCTAACATAATCATATTTGAGCCCTGGGGCATACCTATCTCAGCAGCCAGCTCCTGAGCCGGAATAATGTAGGCTTCGATATCAGTCCGGTAAGGATTACGGTGTACTAAAGATTCATTTATCAGCAAAAGGCCGTCCTTTTTTACTAAAGGTTCAAATTTATCCAAAGAAGGATGGTTCATTACTACTACTACCTCGGGATGGGCGACTACGGGAGAGCTTATTTCCTTTTCCGAAATAATGACGGTGCAATTAGCCGTTCCCCCCCGCATTTCAGCCCCGTAAGCCGGAACATAAGATACCTTTTTATCCTCACTCATACCGGCATGGGCTAAAAATAATCCCATGGATAACACTCCTTGACCACCAAAACCGGCTAAAGTAATCTCTTTCTTCATATCTGTCACACTCCTTGCGGTACCTTGAATTCTCCTAAGGGATAAACTGGTACCATTTTTTCTTCCACATGTTTTAAAGCTTGCAGGGGATTCATGCCCCAGTTAGTCGGGCAAGCTGATAAAACCTCTACCATGCTGAATCCCAAGCCCGCCATCTGTACTTCAAAAGCTTTACGGATAGCCTTTTTAGTTTTATTGACTTGAGCAGGGCTATATACGGCCGTACGGGCTATATAAGCTGAACCTTCCAAGGTAGCTAACATCTCCGATACCCGCATGGGATATCCGGCTTGCTCTCTAGTGCGTCCCCGCGGAGTAGTAGTGGTAGTCTGCCCCATCAAAGTGGTAGGAGCCATTTGTCCGCCGGTCATGCCGTAAAGGGTATTGTTGACAAAAATTATAGTAATATTTTCTCCGCGCACGGCTGAATGTACCATTTCCGTAGTTCCTATAGCGGCTAAATCTCCATCGCCCTGATAGGTGAAAACCAGGCGGTCAGGTAAAACTCTTTTGACTCCGGTAGCTACAGCCGGGGAGCGGCCATGGGAAGGGCCGATGCCGTCAAAATTAAAATAATTATAGGAAAAAACTCCGCAGCCTACTGACCCGACTCCCACCGTTTTATTTTGCAATCCCATTTCTGCCACCACCTCCGCACATAAGCGGTGTATAATGCCATGATTGCACCCGGGACAGAAATGCCAGGGCTTATCAGTTAAGGTGGCAGGTTTAACATATCCTTTCGCCATTTATACCACCTCCCGTACTTTAGATTTTATAGCTGTATAAATTTCATCCGGGGTTGGTACCAGGCCAATCCGGTTGACCAGCTCTACCGGGATGTTATCATTAACTGCCAGCCTGATATCTTCAATCATCTGTCCCATGTTTATTTCCGCACTAATAATTAAGCGGGCATTACGGGCGGCATTTTTTAAATAAATATCGGGAAAAGGCCATAGCGTAATAGGTCTGAATAAACCGGCTTTAATACCGTCCTGACGAGCCATTTCTACGGCGGCTTTAGCTACCCGGCTGTTTATGCCAAAGGAAACTACTAGTATTTCGGCATCCGCAGTCATATATTCCATATACCTTTTTTCTGTAGCAGCGATAGTTTTATATTTTTCAAATAACCGGTGTACATGTCGCTCCAAATCATCAGCCGGCAGATAAAGAGTATGAATTATGTTAGGCTCCCGGCGGTCTGCCATTCCGGTAGTAGCCCAGGGCCGGTCAGCAGGAGTAGTGATATAATCAGGGATAATGACCGGTTCCATCATTTGCCCCAACATGCCGTCACCAAAAATAACTACCGGGGTACGGTATTTTTCAGCTAATTCAAAAGCTAAAAGCGTATGGTCGATTAATTCCTGGACCGAATTAGGGGCCAGGACGATTAACTTATAATCACCATGCCCGCCGCCTTTAACTGATTGCAGGTAATCAGCCTGGGAAGGATGGATACCGCCCAGTCCGGGTGAACCCCGCATAATATTAACAATTACCGCCGGCAGTTGGGCAGAAGCAATATAGGATATACCTTCCTGCATCAAAGAAATTCCGGGACTGGAGGAGGCGGTCATAACCCGGGCTCCGGCCGCCGATGCCCCGAAAACCATGTTGATAGCCGAGACTTCGCTTTCAGCCTGCACATAAGCTCCGCCTTCTTCCGGCAGACGGCGGGCCAAATATTCTAAGACTTCGGTTTGGGGAGTTATGGGATAACCGAAAAAATGGCGGCAGTTAGCCCTGATGGCTGCTTCGCCGATAGCTTCATTTCCTTTCATTAATACCAGTTCACTCAAAACTATAAAGCCTCCTTGACTTCAATAATTACCTCCGGGCACATCATGGCACATATGGCACAGCCGTTACATAAGGCCATATCAGCTACACCGGCATAACGGTAGCCTAAATTATTCATCTCGGCACTTAAAGCAATAATCTTTTTCGGGCAAAATTCCACACAAAATGTACAGCCCTTACATAGTTGTTCCAGAAAGTTTACTTGGTACAATTCTTTCATGCGCCTCCTTTTGTTGCTGAAGTAACCACGCGGGGGATAAAAATATATTAATCAGCCGCACCGGGACCTTAAGCTGAGTAAAAGCCTGCGGCGCGCGGTGAAAAACTTCGTGGTGAATTAGCATTTCCACTAGGGGTAAACCTAACTCCCGGGCCGCCTTTTCTACTACTAAATGCTTAAGCATGATTAAATCAGGCGGAGTACCGGAGCCTAAGTTCGGATTGCTGACTATAGCAGTTATGGATACACCGGAATTCATTTCGATGTTTTCTTTCATAGCCCGTATTTGTTCTATATCAGCAGTGAAAGGGCGAAAAGGGTTAATAACCATCAATCCGTTTACAGCAGCATTATTAAGCTCCCGGCGGTAAGCTGACAAAGCTATAGCACCGGTATCATCACCGCCCACATCCAGAATCAGAGATGCCGGGGGAGAAATAATAAGGTCGCGAATACCGGGGCCGGCAATAGGAAGGTCGGAAAAGACTATTTCTTTAGGGGGAATAACGACTTTTATATTATGCCGGTTTAAAATTTCTATAGCTTCCCGGCTGCGAAAATAAGCATTAACCAAATCTAAATCGACTAAAGTTACCGGGGAATTTAATGCGGCTAAACTAAGGGCCAGATTTATGGCATATTCACTTTTGCCACTGCCAAAACCGCCGGTTATGACATTGATTTTATTTAAAAAAAAGCTCTTATCCATATTATGCCATCCCCCCTGCAGGTGTCCTGATGGTCAGACCACTTAAGCCATTTTTATTCTACAAAACCAAAATAATTCCTTCTCGTATATTACTGTTTAATAAAAAAAAGAAAATCCGTGTAAATCAGTTTAAATCAGCAACCTTAATAGTGACCGAAGGGAACATGTGTAGTGCTCGTAGGGTATGTATTAGCGAAGTGAATCAGCAACTATAATAGTGACCGAAGGGAACATCAGGTGTGCTCGTAGAGTATGTCTACAAAGTAGGCGATAGCCTAACAGTTGCCGAACTTTTTGCTGCTTTTTCAGTAATCTCGAAACGTCCCGTGTCTTGGTGCCCAAGGAAGCTTTTTGGCTTTTTGGCATATTATGGAATAAGAGGCCTTCCGGAAAGGGGCGGAGATGATGAATTATCAGTCCAGTTTTGCCTCCTATCTGCGCAGGCAGGGGAAGCGTCCGGCCACCGTCAGGCATTATACCCGCGCTACCGCCGATTTCAAAGATTACTGCACCCGGGCCGGAAAGAGGGGAAGCCTGCTTAAAAACCTGCAACTCCCCCAGTTGGAGGGCTACCGGGATTATTTGCTAAAGACCCGGGGGCTGCGTCCCTCCACCGTTAACAACCGCTTAACGGCGATGTCGGCTTGGGCCCGTTTCCTGCTGGCGCAGGGCCTCTTAGCCTATAATCCCCTGGAACTGGTGTCCCGGGTGAGCAACGACGGAACCTGCAAAGCACGGCCCCGGGTCTCTGGGGAGGAAATCCGGCAATTGCGCCGTGAAGTCAACCGGGACGTGCTGGATCTAACCGGTCGGATAATTGTTGAACTGCTTTACACCGGCCTGAGTGTGCGCGAATTGTGCTCCCTGCGCTGGAACGGAGAGCCGGCCGGGGACTGCCTGCAGTTGGGGAAACGCCAAATCATGCTGCACCCAGAAGCCCGGTTGGCCTTAAAACATTACATGATTTTAAGGCCTATTCTGAGGGGGGATTATCTGGTGGTGGGAGGCGGGGAGGAATGGTCTCTTAAACCGGGGACGGTTTATGCACTGCTGAGGCGCCTGGCTAAAAAAATTAATGCCGCCGTTTCCGTCCGCGACCTGCGCCTGGCCCGGTTCCCAGAGAGTACCGGGGACTTGCCTGCGGCTGCTGAGGCGCAAAAGGAAATTGCCGCATAAGAGCTGGGCTTCTCCCGGCTTCCCCCCAAAAGGACCAGGGAAACGTCAGGTCGTGATGCTGTTCTGGATATCTTATGTTGATATGCTCCATGATGAGATAACCCCTGAAATTATTCGGCAAGGGGTCAAAAATTTTATTTTATATTTTAAGCCTTTTTTTCGGGCTAAATCTTGGAGAATAGTAGAAGAATTGCTTAAGTCAGAGGAGTTTCAACTGGACTGATTTTAGGTTAGATACCGGTGAAAATATGAAAATTAGATTAGACAAAAGGGGGCAGTTGGGTTTAAGATACAACTGGTCCCTTTAATTTTGGATTATAATGTATTTTTATTCCTGTAAAAATAATGTTTTCCCCATGTAACCATTTGATGAAAACTTTTTTATTATAATAATAGAGAAGAGGCTTAGAAATACAAAATTTTTTAAGGTAGCAGTAGGGCAGGTTGTGATAAACTTACTTTATGGCTAATAAAAGAATTTTAGCCATAAATAAGCTATAAGTTACTAATACTACGGTTAGGCTAGCTCTTAAAGAATGGAAAGGAGGGGAAAATAATGATAGATGTTGATGAACTTAATGTAAGACAATTAATTGAAGAAAAAAGATTATCTGAATTAAGAGCCCAAATCATTATATACCCAATCCCTGATATAGCCGATTTACTTATGGAATTAGACAAACCTAACCGGGTAGTATTATTTCGCTTACTACCGCGTCCCTTATCTTCTGAGGTATTTTCTTATCTTAAAACAGATGACCAAAATGAATTACTGAAAGCTCTTAATGATGAGGAAACGCGTAATCTATTATCTTATTTAAGACCTGATGACCGGATTAATTTATTTGAAGAATTACCGGGCCGGGTGACCCAAAAGCTATTAAATTTACTTAGTAGTGAAGATTTGAAATCAGTACGTCTTTTATTAGGCTACCCTGAGCAAAGTGCAGGCCGTTTAATGACTCCTGATTATGTAGCTATTAGGCCAAGTTGGACCGTAGGTGAGGCTATTGAGCATATTAGAGTAAAAGGGCGTAACAGCGAGACGGTCAGTTTTATATATATAGTTGATGAGACCTGGAAGCTATTAGATGTTATTAGTTTGCAAAAGATTATTTTGGCTAACCCTAATCAGAAGGTAGAAACCATGATGGATTATACCTTTATTAGTCTTTTGGCCTTTGATGACCGGGAAGAAGCGGTTAGAGTAATGCAAAGATATGATGTCTGGGCGTTGCCGGTGGTGGATTCCGAAGGAGTTTTGCTAGGGGTTGTTACTTTTGACGATGTTATGGACGTTGCAGAAGAAGAAGCTACCGAAGACTTTCATAGAGGCGCAGCGGTAAGTCCTTTAAGAACTAGTTACCAGGAAAGTAGTGCCTGGGAATTGTATAAAAAACGAATTGTCTGGCTAATTGCTTTAGTATTTTTTAATTTACTGACTATAAAAATTATGGCTGCTTATGAGGATGTATTAGCATCGACCATAGCTTTAAGCTTCTTTATACCTCTTTTAATTGGAACTGGTGGAAATACCGGTACTCAATCAGCCACCCTAATGGTTAGAGCTATAGCTACAGAAGATATTGAACTTAATCAATGGTGGCAAACTTTTAGTAAGGAAATATTAGTAGGGATAGCTTTAGGTATTACTATGGGGCTAGCCGGGTTAATGCTGGGGTTCTTCAGGGGCGGCTGGGATATTGCTATGGTAATAGGTTTGACTATGGTAGCCATAGTACTAGCAGCTAACTTTATCGGCTTTAGTTTACCCTTTTTGCTTTCCAAGTTAAAACTAGACCCAGCCGTGGCTAGTAACCCCCTCATATCTTCTATAGTCGATGCTACGGGTTTGTTAATTTATTTTGCTATTTCCGCTTGGATATTATTGTTATAAGTATTATGGTGAATTAATTAAACTTTACTTCGAATCCTAAGTTTTCAATTTCATCTACTATGGTATCGAGGTTAATTAATTCCTCATTGTAATCAACATCAACAAATCCTTCATTATGGTAGGCAGTAACCTTATTGATGCCAGGTAGCTCTTGTAATGTACTCTCAATGCTTTGTTTGCAGTGTTGGCAGCTCATGCCTTGTACTAATATTTTTTGCAACATTCTCTATCAACCTCCAATATTAATATGTAGTTAGATAATTTTCTCTACTTTATAATTATATTCTAGAATTATAAAATATTTTATTCTATATCATATCATTAATTTGTGACATATAGACTAAATATTATATTATTTAGCATTTTCAAGGCCTAGAAAAAAAGGGAAATGTTCTTAAATGATGAATAATATATTTTAAGGAGAATTCCAATTAGGAGGGGAAAGCATGGCTGATGAAGTTCAATTAGTTGTATTTAGATTAATGCAGGATGATCAGATTTGTGAATATGGAGTACCTATTACCAAGGTGCAGGAGATTATCCCCATGGCTACACCTACGAAAATGCCGCAAACGCCTGACTTTGTAGAAGGTATTATTAATCTTCGGGGTAAAATCATACCTATAATAGACCTTAAAAAGCGCTTTGAAATGGGGAAATCAGATTTAACAGGTGATACGCGCAGTGTAGTAGTAGAAGTGGAAGGTCAGACCATAGGCATTATTGTAGATGAAGTCAGTGAAGTCTTGCGTTTACAAGTAGATAGCATTGAACCCCCACCCGCAGTAATAGGGGGGATAACTGCTGAATACTTAACCGGGGTAGGTAAGTTAGAAAATAGATTATTAATTTTACTGGATATGGACAAAATACTTAATGAGAAAGAGAAATCTGAACTAGTAAATGTTGGTGACTAACTAAATTAAAAAAGCTAGCCCTGAATATTAAAAGTTCAGGGCTTTGTTTTTATTATCAGAAAAAAGGGGCGTCTTATTTGTTGATAGGTGTTGATATAGTCGATATTGAACGGATTAAAATAGCGGTGGAACGAACCCCTAGATTTTTAACCCGGGTTTTTACCCCGGGGGAGTTGGAGTATTGCCTCAAGAAAAAGAATCCCTACCCCTCTTTAGCGGCACGTTTTGCGGCTAAAGAAGCTTTACGCAAATTACATCCCGTATTTATTAACGGAATAGCTTTTCATGATGTTGAAGTTATTAATGACCTTGATGGCCGTCCCCAATTATATTTACATAACAATGCTTTAGAATTACAATATAAGGCAGGTTTAGCTAATTTAGCAATAAGTCTTTCCCATGCTAAATATCAAGCTATAGCAACTATTATTGCTAAAGGAGGGTGATGTAAGTGAAGGTTGTAAAAGCCTGGCAAATGAAAGAAATAGATAAACGGGCTATAGAGGAATATGGTATTCCCGGTATGGTTTTAATGGAAAATGCCGGGATTCGAACCGTGGAAGTCATTGAGGAAATATTAGATGGTGTAGAAGGGAAGACCATAGTAATTATAGCAGGGTCGGGCAATAACGGCGGAGATGGCTTAGTTATTGCCCGGCATTTAATAAATGCCGGAGGGCAAGTCTATACTTTCGTTATGGGTCAGGAAGAAGAATTAACTCCTGATACCTTAACTAATTACCAAATTATTAAGCATATGGCCTCCAACTTAACCCTGCTTAAAAATGAGGAAGATTTGGATAAATTAATGCTGGCCTTGTTATCAGCCGATTTGGTTGTAGATAGTATTTATGGCATAGGCTTTAAAGGTAAGCTAAACGATTTTGACAGTAAAGTAGCAACCATGATTAATTGGGGTAAAGCACCTGTAGTAGCCGTAGATATTCCCAGTGGGGTAGAAGCAGATACAGGAAAAGTCCAAAACGTAGCGGTGCAAGCTTTACATACGGTAACTTTTGGTTTGCCTAAAGTAGGTCTGTTATTAGAACCGGGTAAAAATTACACGGGAACCTTAAGTGTGGCAGATATCTCCATTCCCCGCACTTTATTAACCGATGACCGCCTTAACTTTAATATAATAACTTCCAAAATGGTTAGGCCGTTAATAAAACCCCGAGCCGCTGAATCTCATAAAGGAACTTATGGGCATGTGTTAGTAGTAGGAGGATCTATAGGATTAACCGGAGCCATAGTCATGGCCGCTAATGCCGCATTAAGAACCGGAGCCGGACTAGTAACTGCAGCTATACCGGAATCATTATTACCTATAGTACAGGGCAGTTTAATGGAAGTAATGACTTCACCTTTAGCCGAGACGGGTCAGGCGACTATTGCTTTAGAAGCCAAACCGGCCTTGGAAAATCTTTTAGGGACAGTTTCCGCTTGTGCCGTAGGCCCGGGAATGGCTCGATATCCTGAAGCTTTAGCCATTATTGACTATATTATGGAACGGTCTGGTGTGCCTATAGTAATTGATGCTGATGGACTAAATGCCTTGGAAAAAGATATCACCATACTTAAAGACCGCCAAGTGCCGATTGTACTTACACCACACCCTGGAGAAATGGCTAGATTAACTGGTAAAACTACTGCTGAAATACAGGCCGACAGATTAAACATCGCGCGGGAATTTGCGCAAAAATGGGGAGTTACCGTAGTACTTAAGGGAAATAATACGGTTATAGCCAGTGCCGGAGGAGAAATTTATATTAATATTAACGGTAATCCGGGCATGGCTACAGCGGGGAGCGGTGATGTCTTGTGCGGAATGATTGCCGGTTTAATAGCTCAGGGCTTAAACCCGGTAGAAGCCGCAGTAGCCGGCGTATATTTGCATGGAGCTACGGGAGATAAAGCATCTGATATAAAAGGGCAGCGAGGTATGGTGGCAGGAGATTTAATCAGCCTGATACCGGATATTTTACAAGAATTTGAGTAAGTATATATTAACATAAGAAAGAGGGTTGTATTATGTTAGCTAAAGATATTATGACTAGAGATGTAATTTCGGTTAAACCGGGAACTAAAGTGGAAGAGGTAGCTAAGTTACTTGTTGAAAATAAAATAAGCGGGATACCGGTAGTCGATGATAATAACCGGATAGTAGGGGTAGTAACGGAAAAGGATTTAATTGTTAAGGCTAGTGAATTAAAAGTACCTTTCTATGTTACTTTATTTGACAGTATTATTTTTCTGGAAAACCCCATACGATTTAATAATGATTTAAAAAAATATGTTGCTTCTCAAGTTAAAGATGCTATGACCACTAATGTATTAGTAGTTGAAGAAGATACTCCTGTAGCAGAGGTTGTTGCCACTATGCAAAAGAAACGGGTTAACCGAGTACCGGTAGTAAGAAATGGAAAATTAGTAGGAATAATTACCCGCAATGACATATTAAAATCAATGGTTAAAAGTAATGGATAATAATAGACCAACTTGGGCAGAAATAAATTTATCAGCCATTAGAAACAATATCTGTGCTATCAGGGAAAAAACTTCTACTAATATTATGGCAATAGTTAAAGCCAATGCCTATGGTCATGGAGTCGGGGAAATCTGTAAAGTCTGTGTGGAAGAGGGGATTCCTTATCTGGGGGTATCTTCTTTAGATGAAGCTTTAGAAATAAGAGCGGCAGGTATTACTATACCGATTCTGATATTAGGATATATGCCTGAAGATCATGCCGAATTAGCCATAGAGCATGATATTAGTGTAACTGTATTTAATTTGGCATTACCGGAAGCACTTTCTAAAGCAGCTCTTAAGATGGGAAAAAAGGCTAAGCTTCATATAAAAATTGATACCGGCATGGGCCGGTTAGGTTTTGCGCCTGACCTGGATACGGTCGATAAGATAGTGAGGATAGCTAAACTTCCGGGAATAGAAAGCGAGGGTATTTTTACTCACTTTGCCGTAGCCGATGCGAAAGATAAGGATTTTTCTTTACAGCAGTTGAACCATTTTAATTATGTAGTAGATGCATTAGAAAAAAGAGGTATAAGGTTTAAAATAAAACATACTGCTAATAGCGCGGCAGCTTTAGATATTCCTACTACATATTTGGATATGGTTAGGGTGGGCATAATATTATACGGTTTATACCCATCACCAGAAGTTTCTAAACTCAATCTTATACCGGCCCTGAGATTAAAAAGTAAAGTAAGCTTGGTTAAAACTTTGCCTGCGGGAAGTACCGTAGGATATGGCAGAAATTACCGATGTGAAAATCCGGTTAAAATTGCTACAGTACCTATAGGATATGCTGATGGTTACAGCCGCCTACTTTCTAATCGGGCTTGGGCGGTAATTAAAGGCTATAAAGTACCATTGGTGGGAAATGTTTGCATGGATCAGTGTATGTTTGATGTAAGTGAAGTGGAGGGAACCCGGGAAGGTGATGAGGTAATTCTCTTGGGGAGAGAGGAAGATGGAATAACTGCCGATGATCTGGCAGATATTATGGGTACCATTAATTATGAAGTAATATGCTCTATAAGTGCAAGAGTACCAAGAATATATATATAGAATCTTCGCAAGAAATTATTGGATTTGCGAGTATGTATACTTATAATTATAATAAGGAATATCGGGCTCTATATATATTGTTGGAGGTGCTTGCTTTGCCAGCCTCGAAAAGAATCATCATAACAGTTCCGGAAAACCTCCTAGCTGAAGTAGATGACATAACTGCCTTAGACAGCAAAAATCGTAGTGAAATAGTTAGAGAGGCAATAAGATTCTATCTAGGGGAGCGTAAGAAGAACTTGATTATAGAACAGATGAAAAAAGGTTATTTGGAAATGGCTGAAATAAATTTAAGTATAGCTAGTGAGAATATCATACTGGAGGAAGAAGCTCTAAACAACTGTATAGAAAAACTGTTGGAGTGATTTGTTATATGATCAAACGAGGTGAAATATATTTTGCCCAGCTAAATCCGGTAGTAGGCTCGGAACAAGGCGGCATAAGACCGGTAGTAGTTGTACAAAATGATATTGGTAACCAGTATAGTCCTACTACGATTATACTGGCCATAACCTCTCAAATAAATAAAGCTAAACTGCCTACCCATATTGAACTTAAAGCTAAAGATTATGGACTCGAAAGAGATTCCGTTATTTTAGCTGAACAGATTAGAACCATAGATAAAACACGTCTTAAACAAAGGATAGCTTCTTTAAACGAAGAAACTATGCACAAAGTAGATCAAGCCCTGGCTATTAGCCTAAATTTAACCGAAATATAATTTAATACATAGTTAAAATGGTAATGTGTAAAGCAGGTTGATGGCGGCCTGCTTTTTTTATGCTTGGCCCTAGGGCAACGGGGGCGGTTCTTGGTTTTGCAATAATTATGATGTTGAAAATATTGGCTTGAATTATCAGTTAACGTAAAGTATATTATTGATACTGAGATGGTTACAGAGCAAAGGGGAGATATTTATGGAATGGAAAAAAAGTTCTTGTGTAATTTGTGCTCAAAATTGTGGTTTGGAGATGGGTATAGAGGATAACCGTATTGTTAAGGTTAGGGGAGATAAGGATAATCCGCGCAGTAAAGGCTATATTTGCCGCAAAGGCTTAAATATGGCCCATTATGCTCATAATGAAGATAGACTGCAATACCCTTTAAAAAAAGTCGGGGATACTCATGTGAGAATAAGCTGGGAACAGGCTATTAGTGAGATTGCCGAAAAGTTACGGGCTATCAAAGAAAAACATGGGGGCAAATCATTTGCTTATATGGGCGGCGGCAGTGTAGCGGGGCAAATGGAAGTTGGCCTTGGTCTTAGGCTCTTAAATATGTTAGGTTCCCGTTATTATTATTCTTCTTTAGCTCAAGAGTTTTCCTATGTTTTCTGGGTAGATGGACGGGTAGTGGGAAAACAGGGGTTAATCTCTTTCCCTGACGCTCACCAAGCCGATACTTTAGTAGCCTGGGGATGGAATGGCTGGATGAGCCATCAGGAACCCCGCACTAGAATATTGTTGAAGGAAATAGCTAAAGATCCTGATAAAAAACTTATTGTCATTGATCCGCGTTTATCGGAAACTGCCGAACATGCGAATATTCATTTGGCCATTAAACCGGGCACCGATACCATGCTATTAAAAGCCATGATCCGCATTATCCTGGATAATAAATGGGAAAATACCGAATACTTAGCCCAACATGTAAATGGATGGGAAAAAATAGAGCCGTTGTTTGACGGATTTGAAGCTAAAAAAGCCATAGAAACCGTTTGTGAATTAAATTATGAAGAGGTAGTAGAAGTAACGCGTTTAATTGCGCAAACTAAATCAGCCATACATCAGGATTTAGGTATTTATATGAACCGTAATTCTACCATTAATAATTATATGCTGCATATTTTACGGGCTATTTGCGGACGTTTTTGTGTAGAGGGCGGGCAAATATTGCCGGCTATGTTATATCCTATGGGCAGTAACAGTGATGAACGCCATCCTAAAACCTGGCGGACGGTTCACAATGAAATGTTTCCTATTCTCGGAGTATTCCCGCCGGCTATTTTCCCGGAAGAAATATTAAACGATCATCCCGAAAGGCTGCGGGCCGTAATCGTTAGTGCCTGCAATCCCTTACGTTCTTATCCAGATACCCTGGCTTATGAAAAAGCCTTTGCCGCTTTAGACTTATCCGTATGTATTGATGTCGTCTATAATGAAACGGCCCGGGTCTGTGATTATGTACTGCCTTGTTTAAGTTATATGGAAACTTATGATACTACTTGTTTTAATTTCAGCTATCCCGAGCTGTATTTTCAAATGCGTCAACCGGTTTTAAAACCGCTTAGTTCGGAAAGTAAAGAAGGGTCCGCCATTATTTTGGAAATAATAAAGGCTATGGGAGAGATGCCGGACATACCCGAATTATTATATAAGGCTGGAAAAGAAGGGATAACTGCTTACTTAGCCGCCTTTGGGGAATTTCTAACTAACAATCCAGAACTGGCTAAGAAGGCCCCGCTTATTTTAGCAGAATCTTTAGGTACAGCTTTAGGTTCGGTAAACTCAGCATTATTAGTAGGAATACTTTTAAACAGCAGTAAGGCGTTTAAGGCCGGAGCAGTAGCTGCAGGAGGTTATCCCACTGATTTTACTATGCTAGAGAAAATATATGAGGATATATTAGCCCATCCCCAGGGATTGATTCTAGCTAAATTTACCAGAGATAATTTTGCTATGTTAGCTACCGAGGATAAAAAACTGGCTTTATATATCGAAGAATTAGTGGAACCATTACAGGAAGCTACTATTGAAAAAGAATTAGAAAAACTGAGCTTACCCGCGGATCTTCCGTTAATCCTTCATTCCGGGCTTCACCATGAAACTGTGGCTAATACCACCTTGCGCAATCCCGAGTGGAATAAAGGTCAACGCTGGTTAACCATGCTAATGAATGAAAAGGATGCCGAAAGCCTGGGACTTAAGGATGGAGATATGGCCAAGATTACTACCCGGGCTTCCGAAGCCGAGATCGAAGTTGAGGTTAGCCCTTATGCAGCTAAGGGCTGTGTTTATATCCGGCATGGCGGGGGGCTAATTTATGACGGGCAAAAGAACGGAGTGAATGTTAATCAGTTAGTACTTAGCACTGACCGGGATGAACTGTGTACTCCTGTGCATAGGCGCATACCATGCCGGGTCGAAGCCTTATAAATTTAAACCTGGAAAGGATAGGGATATGTTAAGTAGCAGATTTCCGGTAGCAGTACAAATTTTAATTGTTTTAGCCTGGTCACCTAAATATGTAAAAATAACTAGTGATATTATTGCTACCAGTGTAAATACTAATCCGGTCATTATACGCCGGATAATGGGCTATTTAAAAAAACACGGGTTAATTACATCCGCCACCAGTGCCGGGGGAGCCAAACTGTTTAAACCGGCCGATCAAATCACCTTGCTGGAGGTTTATAAAGCAGTGGAGCTGACCGAGGAGCATAAGCTGTTCGGGCTGCATGAAAACCCTAACCCCCACTGTCCTATAGGCAGCCGTATAAATGAAGTCTTAGAACTGCACCTGGGAGAAGCCCGAAAAGCCTTGGAGGATACCCTGGAAAATATAACTATACAAGATTTAGTCGGAGAATTTACCTCTTTCGAAGATTTCTCCTCTTCACCCCGGGGGCATAAGATGATGGATAAGCTTTTTTCCTCCCGATAAGAGATAAAGGTGACCGGGAACTGTTGAGGGTTCCCTTATGCTAATGAGTGGTAGGGGCGGTCACGGACCACCCCTACAGTTGTATTAACCCAGAAAGATAAGGGAAAAATAACATGTTTTATCCAGTCTATCTTACCTTTTTTCTCCGTATATTTAATATATAAACCTGCTTTTAGGAGGATTTTTTAGTGAGGCCGATAATTGGTATTACGGGGAATTATAGTTATGAGGATGATTTTTTCTGGTTAAAAAACCATTATGTTGCTTCAATTAATAAGGCCGGAGGGACGTCGGTAATTCTGCCGCCGCTGGAAGATGAAGAAGTCTTAAACCATTATATTAGCTTATGTAATGGTTTTTTATTTTCCGGGGGAGGGGATTTGGACCCTAATTATTGGGATGAAATGCCGGATAGAAGGTTAGGGGAAATAAATCCCTTAAGGGATAGTTTCGAATATAAGCTGCTGCAAAAAATATTGGGGAGTTCTCTGCCGGTACTGGGAATATGCCGAGGGTGTCAAGTGTTGAATGTAGCTATGGGAGGGACCCTTATCCAGGATATTAACACAAAGTTTTCCCATATGCAGAAAGCCCCCAGAGACTACCCATTTCATGGTATAGTTATAGAAGAAAACTCTAAGCTCGCTAAAATACTGAAATCTAATAGTATTAGAGTTAATAGTTTTCACCATCAAGCTATAAAGCGACTGGGTAAAGGCTTAAAAATAAGTGCTGCTGCCCCGGATGGAACCATTGAGGCCGTGGAAAGTGAAGAACATTCTTTTGTCATCGGAGTTCAATGGCATCCAGAGTGCTTATCTGATGAATATTCTTACTACCTCTTTAGAGCTTTAGTAGAGAATAGTAGGCGAAGCTGTAACAGGTAGAATATACTAAGACAATAGTTGAACCGTAGCAGCTTTTTCGTCATACCATACTGTATAGGGAGGAGTATCTTATTATGTTTGCAATTAAGGGTGCTAAGATATTTACCATGGATTTAGCTGGAATAATTGATAACGGGGTTATTCTGGTAGAAGGAGAAATAATAAAGGCTGTAGGACAAAATATTGATATCCCTGATGATTGTAAGGTTTATGATGCCACCGGCAAATATATGGTCCCGGGATTTATTGATGCTCATACTCACATTGGTTTAGATGAGGAAATATACCGCATTGAAGGTGATGATGTAAATGAAATCGGTAATCCCGTAACCCCTTATTTACGAGCCGTTGATGGAGTTAATTGGTATGATTTAGCTTTTGCAGATGCCTTGCGGGGTGGAGTAACGCGCTCTATGTGTATGCCGGGGAGTGCTAATATTATTGGAGGGCAAGCCGTTTTCTTGAAACACTTGGCCCTTAACCCCAGTGATATGGTGTGTCGAACTGCCTATGGATTAAAAGCTGCTCTGGGAGAAAATCCTAAAAGGGTATATGGTCAGGACAAAAAGACGCCTCGTACTCGTATGGCTAATGCCAGTCTTTTAAGGGAAGCTTTCTATAAGGCCGCTAAATTCATAGAAAAAGGTGAAAGTAAACCTGAAGAAGAGTTTAAACAAGATGCCGTAGTTAAGGTGTTAAAAAAGGAAATGCCGTTACTTTTGCATATACATCGTGCAGATGATATTTTAACTGCACTGCGCATAAAGGATGAATTTGATTTTAACCTTATTATTCAACATGGTACAGAAGCTTTTTTAGTGGCTGATGAATTATTGAAAAGGAATGTACCAGTTTTTCTGGGGCCGCTTTTAGTTAATCGGAGTAAAGTGGAAATGAAGGAAGTATCATTTAAAAATGCTGCCAAGCTAGCTAAGGCCGGGGTTAGATTTAGCCTTATTACCGATCATCCGGTTGTTCCTATAGAGCACTTAAGAGTTTGTGCGGCTTTAGCTATAAGGGAAGGTCTGGATGAAGAAACTGCCTTGCAGGCTTTAACCATTAACCCGGCTCAGATGCTCGAAGCTGACCAGGAATTAGGCTCGATATCCCTGAATAAAAGGGCTGATTTTGTTATTTATGACCATCATCCGTTTGAATTCAACTCTAAGGTGTTAATGGCGGTAGTTGATGGTGTTATCTGGGGGGATGGCCTTGAATAAGGGTGATTTATTTACCGTTTATGTAGATGGCACAATAATGACCGTCTGTGTTTTAGGTTTTTACAGTGAAGAATATTCGGGGGAAGAAATGGTTATATTAGCCGTGGTTAACCAAGATAACCTCGTGCATCTTCCCTTAGATGATCTGGAATCTATTTTTCCCCAACGCAAGTATATGAATTAGGAACGTTACAGACGTTTTACGAAACGGGAGTATTGATACTGTTAGGGTAACAATACTCCCGCTCTTGTTTTTACCACTATTTACTTCAAGGAATCTTACCTGGGGACTTGAATAACTAATAGATAAAGTTATGAAAGGTGATGGTGTAAGATTTGAAGTCGAGAATTGCAACTGTGGTTGCCTTAGTATTGCTAGTAGTTTTTAGTTTTAGTTTAGTGGTAAATGCCAATGTTAATCCAACGGTAAAAATTAATGGGCAGGTAAGGAATTATAATCCGCCGGCCGAGATTAAGGATAACCGGGCTATGCTGCCTTTAAGGTATGTTATCGAGGATGAAGCTTTTGCAGGAGAAGTTTTTTGGGATGGATTACTTAGAAAAGTAGCACTTAATTGTCAAGGTAAATACATAGAGCTGTTTATTGACAGCAATAAGGTTACGGTAGATGGAAAAGCTGCCTATCTTGATGCTGTACCATACATAAGAGAGGACCGCACTTATATACCTTTACGTTTTCTGTCGGAAACTTTAGGGGCTAAAGTCGACTGGAACAACACTACCCGGGAAATAAATATTAATTTCGGTAATGTTTCTATGCCGACTCCTGACCCTGACCCCCAACGCGGTGAATCCCAAGTATTTGCCTATTATTATTACAAAGCGTTTGATGAACTTAAGCAAAATGCCCATTTATTTACGGATGTATCTTTTAGATGGTTTGAAACCAATGCTAATGGGGCTCTTTACTATGAATATCAGGATAATTTTAGTGAGATTTTACAGTTTACTAAAGATAAGGGTATAAAAGCCCATGCCAGTATAGTCCTAATGGATAAAAATGCTTTACATACGCTTTTAAGCAGTCCGCAAAACCGGGCCCGTTTAATTGGTAATATTTTAGAGGTAGTTAAAAGAGATAAATATGATGGGGTAGATATTGATTTTGAATTTATCGATCCTAAAGACGGGCCTTATTTTACCTTATTCCTGAAAGAGCTAAAAACAGCTTTAGGAGCTGATATTTCTTTATCAGCAGCCGTATTTGCCCGGACTGGCAATGAGAATTGGGGGACTCCTTATGAATATGCTAAAATCGGACAAATTGTAGATAAAGTCATTGTTATGGCTTATGACTATAGTTACGCTACTAGTCAGCCGGGACCGGTAGCGCCCCTATGGTGGGTAGAACAAGTAGCCAAATATATGGCAGCTAATATTCCTAAGGAAAAAGTCTTTTTAGGCTTGCCTACTTATGGATATGATTGGTCCTCGGCAGGAGGCAGAGCTACTACCGTAACTGCCCCCCGGTTAGCTGCTGTGAAGCAAAAATACAAACTAAGTGAATCCTTTGACCAAAAAAGCATGAGCCCTTACTATACTTATTATGATAACAATGGCCACTATCATCAAATATGGATGGAAAATGAGTATAGCCTGAACGAAAAGCTGAAGGTAGCTAATAAATATGGTTTAGGCGGTGTTTCATTTTGGCGCATTGGCAACGGCTTTGGTGATTTGTATAGCTTGCTGGAAAAAGGGCAATAATTTTTAAAAGAGTTATAGTATAAAGATAAACCTCTGAACTGGTTGATTAAGTTAGTTCAGAGGTTTTGTTCTACTAATGGAAAGGATAAGATATTTTGTTGTTCAAGAACATAGCTTAAGTTACAATTATACCAGAATAAGTATCTGGGTAGGGAGGGTTTTATTTGAGTCTGGATTTATCAAGTATTGAGAAGGCCTGGCTGCAGTTGGATGCTGTGGCTGAACGTTCAAGAGATAAGGTCTTTATGGCTGCCCAGGATGATATTACCCGTAATGCTATTAAATCTGGCGTAATTCAGCATTTTGAAATTGTTTACGAATTATGCTGGAAGTTTATGCAGCGTTGGATTCGTGAGAACCGTTCTCCAGAAGAAGCAGATCATGCCCGGACCCGTAAAGATTTGTTCCGCATTGCCGCACAATGTGGTTTGATCCATGATCCTATGCCTTGGTTTGCTTATGCCGAGGCGCGTAATTTGTCGGTACATACCTACAACCAAAAAGAAGCAGATGCGGTGTATACTATTGTGGAATCTTTTACCCGTGATGCATATTACTTGCTGGAAAGACTGAGGGAAAAAAATGATTGATGTGGAAATAAAGTATCTGTCTATGATAAAAAGTATTTTGAGCCAGCATGTACCTGAATATCAGGTATGGGTTTTCGGTTCCCGTGTGACGGGAAAGGCCTCGGTATATTCGGACCTGGATTTGGTGCTTATAGGGAATAAAAAGCTTGATAGGTGTTGTATGGAGGAGCTAAAAAGTGCCTTTTCCGAATCTGATGTGCCCTTTAAGGTAGATGTAGCAGACTGGCATGATATGCCTGACTGGTTGCAAAAGGCTATCCTTGAACAATATGAAGTTTTGCAATAAAAAAATAGCATTAGAGAGGCTTTGGCCTCTCTTTTTTATGTAAAAAATCAGGCATTGCCTGTCATACATACAAATTTTTTATACAATAAATAAATAAGTACGGTGTTTGAGCCTCTATTTAGGATATAATATATTAGTTAAGGAGGGAAGAAAATGTCTAAGGAACAACCTGATTTATTTGGTGATAATAAGCCTGCTTTGGTAAATGAATTAGAAGAAGTTTATAAAGCTGATAAATTGGATAGTAATAATAAGGAAAACATAACTTATCTTCCCCAAGTTAATAAGGAAGAATCATATCCCTATATAAGTGATTATGATGAATTACAGAAAATTGCTCGGGACTGTAATCTGTGCCGGCTCAGGTCTACCTGTAAACAAGTAGTTTTCGGCGAAGGTAATAAAAAGGCTCAATTAATGGTTATTGGGGAAGGTCCGGGCCAAGATGAGGATGAACAGGGACGGCCTTTTGTAGGACGGGCCGGACAATTACTGGATAAGATCTTAGGAGCGGCGGAAATTCCGCGTAAGGATATTTACATAACTAATGTGATAAAATGTCGTCCCCCCGGCAATAGGCTTCCTAATCCCGACGAAGTCAAAGCGTGTCAAAATTATTTAGAAGCGCAAATTAGGATATTAAAGCCGCCCATAATAGTATGTTTAGGTGCTTTAGCCAGTCAAACCGTTATAGATAAGAATGCCCGTATAAGCAAAGTGCGGGGCCGGTGGTTTACCCGTTATGATATTAGAATAATGGCGACCTTTCACCCGGCTGCTTTGCTCCGTAATGAAGAATATAAAAGGCCCACTTGGGAAGATTTTAAATTAATCAGAGATGAGTTTAAGAAAATTAGTACTTGAGGTGACTTAGGCGTGGATATGATGGTGGCCAGTGCCGATAAGATGCAAGAATTAGGCCGGATATTAGGAAAGCTTTTACAACCTCGTGATGTTATTTATCTGGTAGGTGATTTAGGGGTGGGTAAAACTACCTTGGTACAAGGTATAGCGCAGGGCATGGGGTATGAAGGGCGGGTAACCAGCCCTACTTTTACTATTATGAATATTTATCCTGCCCACCCGGAGATCTATCATTATGATTTCTACCGTTTAGAGGGTAATGAATTAGAAGATTTAGGACTAGGGGATTATCTGGAACGTGAGGGTATCGCTATTATTGAGTGGCCTAGCTTTGAAAATGAATTGCTGCCTCAGGAAGCCCTGGTTATTAACATAGATTTAAGGGAAGATGATTATGATAAGGAACGTATAGTATCTTTTAAGCCTAGTGGGGCGAGGTACCGTTTATTAATAGAGGAGTTGAAAACCAAGTGCTGGTATTAGCGGTCGATAGTGCCACCCCTTGTGCCGGAGTAGCATTAGTAGATGAGGATAAAGTCTTATATGAAGAATTGGTGAATTTTAAAAAAACTCATTCGGAAACTTTAATGCCCATGATTGACCGGGCCTTAACTGCATGTGCATGTACTATGGAGGACATTACCGCTATAGCAGTTACCGTAGGGCCGGGCTCTTTTACCGGCTTGCGCATAGGTATGGGAACGGTTAAAGGTCTAAGTCTAGCTTCAGGCAAACCTATAGTTCCTGTTTCGACTTTAGAGACTATCGCTTTTAACCTGGTGGGGGCATCCGGTATAGTCGGAGTTTTATTAGATGCACGCAAACAAGAAGTATATAGCGGTATTTATGATGTAACGGCTAAAATGCCCGTAAGTATAAGTGAAGAGTTGGCTCTTGCTCCCCAGCAATTCGTAGAATTAGTGGGAGAGCTGCAAACCAAATACAATTTTAATAAGATTAGATTATTAGGGGATGGCTATTACCCTTATAAAGATTTTTTTAAGAATTCTTTTAAAGAGATGTTGGTAGAAGTTCCGGCTCATTTTATGCTGCCTAGAGCAGCAGCATTAGGCAATCTGGCTCTAGCTAAAATAAAACAGCAGGAATTTTCGGATGTATATTCTTTGCGCCCGGTTTACCTCAGGCTATCTGAGGCCGAATACAGACTTAATCGAGGAGAATTATAGTAATGCTGCAAACTAATTTTTTAATTCGCCAAATGACTGAACAAGATATTGTAAGTATCATGTTAATAGAAAATGAAGCTTTTACCTTACCTTGGTCTAAAGAAGCTTATTTAGGAGAGCTAAAAAATAATTTTGCTACTTATTTAGTTTGTGATTATGAAGGAGAGGTAGCAGCATATGGCGGTATTTGGGTAGTTTTTGAGGATGCCCATATAACTAATGTTGCGGTGGGAACTGACTTTAGGGGACAGGGAATGGGAAAGAAACTAATGCTGGAGTTAGAAGAGGTAGCCAGAAGGAAAAAAGCCGTGCGGATTCTTTTGGAAGTAAGACCTTCTAATGCTACGGCTCTTAAGCTTTATGATAGTTTAGGCTATACTCCTACAGGATTAAGGGAAAAATATTATTCAGATAATGGAGAAGATGCCATTATAATGACTAAGATGATTTTTTAACTAAGGCTGGTGTAGTAAATTGGATAGTATTAAAATTTTAGGTATTGAGACTTCCTGTGATGAAACTGCGGCCGCCATTGTTCAAGATGGAAAAACTATATTATCTGATGTAGTGAATTCGCAAATAAATATCCATCAGCAGTTTGGCGGAGTAGTTCCCGAAGTCGCATCCCGCAAACATATTGAAAATATCGCCTTAGTAGTTGAAACTGCTTTTAGGGACGCTGATTTGAAGTTTAACGATATAGATGCAGTGGCGGTTACTAATGTACCTGGCTTAATCGGAGCTTTACTGGTAGGGGTTTCTTTTGCCAAAGGATTTGCCTATGCTCTTAAAAAGCCGCTGATCGCGGTTAACCATTTACATGGTCATATTTATGCCAATTTTTTAGAACACCATAATATTGAATTTCCCGCCATTTGTTTAGTAGTATCAGGGGGGCATACCAGCTTACTCATGATGGAAAATGAGACTAGTTATGAAGTAATTGGGGAAACCCGTGATGATGCGGCTGGAGAGGCCTTTGACAAAGTGGCCAGGTTTATGGGGTTAGGTTACCCGGGGGGACCGGCCGTACAAAAAGCTGCCCAAGAAGGGCAGGCCGGTACTATTATTTTACCCCGGGTATTTTTAGACCGGGATGATTTTGAATTTAGTTTTAGCGGATTGAAAACGGCCACCATGAATATGTGGAAGAAGCTGGAAAGGCGTGGGGAGCAAAATGTAAATAATATGGCCGCCGAGTTTCAACAGGCGCTTGTGGAAGTACTTGTGGAAAAAACCATCAAGGCAGCCGCTAAGTATAAAGTTAAGACTATATTAATGGCAGGTGGGGTAGCAGCTAATGAAAAACTTCGACAATTAATGAAAGAAAAGGCTTTAGAAAATAATTTGCAACTGTATTATCCTTCTTTAAAACTATGTACGGATAATGCCGCTATGATCGCAGGAGTAGCCTATCATAATTATGTTAATGGAGAGTTTGCTCCCTTAAATCTTAATGCTCACCCGAGCCTAATGTCCTTGTGAAAAATACCTGTGGATAATGTGTATAAGTCTGTTGATAACTATTATTGCACTGTTTATTAAGCTTCAACTATCTCCCGGGAGTCCTACGATTTATGTCGATTAGCCTAGATTCGGAATCTTTATCTTGTGGATAACCTAAAAGTAAAGGAGTGATGCAGGTGCATCCAGTATTGTTTAAAATTGGAAGTATATCTATTTATTCCTGGGGATTTATGTTGGCTCTGGCTGTCCTAGTAAGTATTTATGGGGTAGGTAAGCTTTTTGAACGAGAGGGATATGATAAGGAGAAAGTTATCGACTTAGTTTTAGTGTTGGTAGTGGCCGGGGTGATTGGCTCCAGGTTAGCTTACATATTAGTTTATGAATGGGCAACTTTTATAACTAATCCTTTAAGCTTTTTCTCCTTGGGTACAGGCGGAATAGCAGGTCTTATATGGTATGGAGGCTTAGTAGGCGGTGCCATTCCCTTTTTCATTTATATCTATAAAAATGATTGGTCTTTTTGGCGGGTAGCTGATATGTTAGCCCCCTACATAGCTTTAGGTTATGCTCTGGTCAGGATCGGGTGCTTCCTAAATGGTTGCTGTTACGGTGATATTACCAATTCAGTTTGTGGAGTAGTATTTCCCTATGTTGATGCTTTTGCCCGACATCCTACCCAATTATACAGCTCTTTAATAAATGTAGTATTGTTTGGCTTTTTAATCTGGTTCTACCCTCGCCGCAGATTTGCCGGGCAAGTATTTATCTATTATTTAATAGGTTATTCTGTATACCGTTTTATTATTGAATTTTTCCGGGAGAGTTTAATCATGTATGGACCTATTACTTTAGGTCAGGTATATACTCTTATTTTACTAGTTATAGGGATAATACTTTATTTTTGGAGAAAATCGGACTCCCAGAAATACTTATGGAGGTAATCTCGTGAAGGAACAAAGAAGCCAACTGCGTCAGGAAATGCTAAATATTAGAAACCAACTTTCTGAATCCATGGTAAAACAATATAGTGCCAGCATTAGTGAGAAACTAAAGGAACTGCTTGATATTCAAAATGCCCGTACTATCATGGGTTTTGCGGCTTTTGGCAATGAAGTAATACTGATGCCTTTTTTAGAAACTTTAAAGGAAGAAAAGAAAATCCTGCTGCCTCGGGTGGAAAAAGGCGGACAAATGGTAGCTGTTCCTTTTACCGGTTGGGATAATATGAAAAGCGGCCCTTTTGGTATTAAAGAACCCTTGGGTGAGCCATTTGATGTAAGTATGATCGATGTAGTAATAGTGCCGGGATTAGTATTTGATGCCAGGGGCTATAGGTTAGGTTATGGCAAAGGCTATTATGACCGGTTTTTAAAAGAGCTTAGGAAAGATGCCTTTTTCTGTGGGGTATGTTTTGATTTTCAAATAATAGATAATGTCAACCCTCATGAAAGAGATGTTCCGGTACATTGGATTGTCACCGAGAAATCCGAAGTAGTTGTGGACTGGGACCATTTTTAGGTTAAAATAAGATATTAGCTGTGAGGAAATACAGTACAGAAGAGTTAGGAGGTTTGAAGCTGATTTACACACTCTACTAAATAAAAGAACGACATTAATACAAGAAAGAAATAACTAATAGAATATTAAAATCGCAACGAAAAAGTTGATCAGCAAAAATGATTACAATGAGTAAAATGAATAATAAAAAAGGTATCAAATGGGAACCGGATAATTTTAAATTACAACTTAGTACGATTTGGAGCTTTCCGGAACGTGGAAACTGGGCTACTCATAATAGTAAATATCGTGGTAATTGGTCACCATATATACCTCGTAATTTAATATTAAGGTATTCCTCGGTCGGAGATTTATTATTAGATCAGTTCGCAGGGGGTGGCACAACTCTTGTCGAAGCTAAGTTGTTAAATAGAAATATAATAGGTATAGATGTTAATCCATGTTCTCTTGAATTATGTCAAAATGCGGTGAACTTTAAGAGGGCAAACTGTGGTGGGGTTTACATAAGACAAGGTGATGCCCGTAATTTAGAATTTATACCAGATGAAAAAATTGATTTTATATGTACCCACCCACCGTATGCAAATATTATTAAATATAGTGAGGATCTTGAGGGAGATTTATCACACTGTAAAGTTGATGAATTTTTAGAGGAAATGAAAAAAGTTGCTGCAGAAAGTTACCGTGTTTTAAAGAAGAATAAATTTTGCGCTTTTCTTATTGGTGATACAAGGCGAAAGGGAAATATTATTCCGATAAGTTATAAAGTAATGGAAATCTTTACCTCAGCTGGTTTTAAAACAAAAGAAATAATTATTAAAGAGCAACACAATTGTAAAGCTACTAGCTATTGGATAAATAATAGTATTAAATATAATTTTCTGTTAATTGCACATGAGTATTTATTCGTGTTTAAAAAGTAAAAAATTATCTTGCTAAATCTAAAATCCAATTAATCCAACCCGAAATGGTCGAAGCCCTTCTTTCAAAAGTGCTTAGAGAATTAATGTTATATAAATTAGCCTTTAGCATATGTGCAACAATTACATCTTTATTAGGTGTTTCCAGGTTATTTAAATAACTACCGAAGGTTAGATAGAATGTTTTTTGGCTTAGAATTAATTTAACATATTCCAAGTTTCTTTTTTTTATGTTTAAACCAAATAATTTTTTACCCTTAGTGGTTAAAAAATACTTAACAGTTCCATCTTCTCTAACTTTATCCACTAAACCTAAATATCTACAAGCATCTGTATAATAGTTTGTTTGCCTAGAGTCAAAGTCGTATTTATATGTAATGTCATCTGTCGTTAACTTTTCTTCGTGGAATAATAACTCGCAAATATTGATTACTCGTTTAAAACTATTGGCTTGTGGAAACGGTATACCTATAGGTTCAGGATTTAACTTGACATTGTTATATATATTATGGATATCATCAAAAACAATATCTTCTGGTTCAATTGAATAATTTTTTTGTTGTACTAAAACTAAAGAATTATAATTTTGGGGATCTTCAAAAACATATTCATTCAAAGTGAAGATTCCATTAGAATAGGTCATAAAAATAGGTCTAATCGATTTGTGATTTCCTATTTTATTATTCCATAATCTATAGGGGTAGTATAATTGTCTAATTAAAAAATCGTCAGAGATAGAATTTTTAGCTTCGATTAGTGATAATGAGTTTATACCCTCATATCCTCCGTCTATTTCTATTTGTGAATTACTAACTCTTAAGCTGGCCGTGATATTATTTTTCTTAGTAATATTAAAATTAAATTCGCCAGAACTCATTCTACCATTTATTGTAGGCATAAGTCTTTCTTCTTTTAAAAAATCGTTGAGTATACCCGATACATAAGCACAATTTATAGCGGTAGATTCACTTGTAATATTTTCATAATCAATACTGCAAATATATTCAGGAAAATTAACTTTTACAATATCTGTAGCAGGCTTAGGAATAGTTTCGTAAGTATTAAAATCTGAAATTATATATGAGCCTCTTGTTATTGGTAAAATAGAAAGGTTATTTTTTTCAAAAAGTTGAGGCAAATTACTAGTATAGTCGAATTTAGTCATTAGGCGTGCCTCTCTAAATTCATTGATCATAACCGAGGATATTTCGAAGTAGCCATTTTTCTCAATTTGAGTTTCAATAGCATATTTATGAAATAGTTTTTCCCATGCTTTATCATTGCTTGTTTTGGGTTTACTGCTCATAATTCATCACCAGCACTTCATCAACTTCGCCCCTGTTATCCGCATCTGAATTTATAGCCCTTTTAGCTTGAATAGTGATAATTTTATAATTTCTGTAAATGCCATGTATAAATTCAGTGGAAGAATTAGAAAGAAGAAATTTTACCCCTTTTGAATTAAGCTTGTCACATAAGTCTCTTAATCTAAGTTGTTCACTGCTATTAAACCCACCTTTTGAATATCCCGTAAAATTAGAACTATCTGAAACGGGATCATATGGTGGATCAAAATATACAAATGAACCCTTTCTAATACCTTTTAAAGCTTCCTCAAAATCGCTGCACCTAATTATAATTTTTGCATTGTTGAAATATTTGCTTACTGCTCTTAAAGTAATCTCATTAGTTATGTTAGGATTCTTATATTTCCCAAATGGGGCATTAAACTGTCCAGCGTTATTAACCCTAAAAAGACCGTTATAGCAGGTTTTATTAAGATAGTGGATTCTTGATGCTTTTTCAATTTTGGTTAAATTATTATATACTTCTGTGTCTCTGTCTAATTCTCTTATGGTATAAAAAAAATCAGGCTCATTTTTATATCGGCCAAGATCCTTAATTAATTCTTCAACATCATCACGAATAACTTCATAAAGATTTATTAATTCGGGGTTAATATCATTAATAACTGCTTTTTGTGGTTGAAGATCAAATAAAACTGCCCCCCCACCAACAAAGGGTTCGTAATAAGTTGAGAAGCCTCTTGGCATATATTTCCTTATTTGTGGCAATAATTGTCTTTTGCCACCAACCCATTTTAAGACTGGTAAAACCATTTTACTATACTTCATATTATCTTCCTTTGTAAGATTATATCTTGATACTATTATATCCGAGAGCGTCGACATGACGAATATTATTTTAAGTTCTAAGTATTAAGGTGAACAATTTAAATGTACGCTACTTATTAAACTTTTTCCTGCATTTATTAAGAAATTTACGATGCTAAGATTTATTTTGATTACTTAATTATTAATTTATTAATGTTTTGGATGCTAAAAATCCGAATTATTTCATGATTTCAGACTGTGGACAAAACCTAACGAGATTACCATGCCCTTCAAGGGCGCAGTTAAGGAATAGCGTTATTAACAGCAAAACCGCACAACCAACAAACAACCGGAGACTGTCTGTTTCTAGTGGCTTGTTTTATACACTGATAGGTTGGATAAAAGCAGTAAGGCCACCGGGGACTGTTCCCAGTGGCCTTTTCCTAACCTAACAAAGAATTTTTATTCAGCCTTCTTCTCATTTCCGGCTACTTCCTTAAGAGCGGCAAAAACTCCGCCTAAACCGGCTAAGTCGCTGGGGATGATAAGCTTAGTAGCCTGACCATTACCG
>JAEWZB010000006.1 GCA_023395515.1 Bacillota bacterium | reverse complement strand
CATGAACGGAAATTCCTACCGTTTAAAGGAAACTCAGGATTGGCTTAATTCTTAAAAATAAATTTTTTATTAAATGGGGGGTACTTTTCGTTTATTATCTGGGGGATTTTTCGCTTGACAAAAACAGATGATATACTTATCTTTGCAAAAGATAAAAGAGCCGCAGGCAACTATAGAGCCTATGCCACCAAGATCTTAGAAGAAGAACTAAAACTCAAGGTAAACACTGAAAAGACTACGCTTACAAGCGTTCATGAAGGGATCGAATTCCTAGGATTTGTAATTCGGAGCAAAACAGTGGGTGTAAACCCCAAAAGAATTAAACGCTTCAAAGATAAAATAAGAAGGATTACAAAGAGAAACTCCGGTCGAAAACTCGAAAACATAATAAAAGAGCTAAACCCGATTTTGAGAGGATGGATTAACTATTATCGCATAGCCAACATAAAAAGCTTAACACAAGACTTAATGGGCTGGCTACGAAGAAGGCTAAGAATGATAAAAATGAAACAATGGAAAACCTACAAGGCAATGCATAAAGAAATGAGAAAGCTAGGCATTAAAGGAAATGGCATAAAAATGGCAGTAAACAAGTGGAAGAATTCCAATGTCCACATTATACATCAGATACTGCCAAACAAGTACCTTGAAGACCTAGGCTTAATCGATATGCAGAAATACGAAGTTGGGTTGTTGTCGAATTACTATTAATTCGGTGAGAAATTTCAGGAGCCGGATACGGCAAACGTACGTCCGGTTCTGTGAGAGCAAAGAAAACAGGATTAATTACCCTGTTTTCTAGCTACTCGATTTTGCCTTATGTTACTTAGCCTAATATCTGGTTAATCCCGAAGGATAAACATAAATAGTGTTAGAATTTTCTACCCGGTTAAACATTATGTAGCTTTCTAATGATTCCAAAACAGTTTCCAGATTTTCTCCATCTCCATCTAAACCAACTTCACATACGGCAACATCTAATTCAATCCAATTTAATAGTTTTAGTTCCTCCAAACCTTCTTCTAAAAACTCTAATTCGTCGTAAGGTATGGAGAAAGGGGCCCGGGGTTTACTCTTAATATGGGCTTCTAGTTTGGCAAGAAATAGTTTTAGTTTTTCTTCTCTCTCCAAGCTGATAACATATTGGAACAATATATCATATAAATTTTGGGCTATAATAATGGACTTGACCGTAGGTAATAAGAAGTGTCTTTCCTTACGGATAAATTTAATTTGAAAGGGTTTTTCACTAGTCATTTTCCATCACTCCTTGCAAGTACTAGTATAAGCTTAAAGGTTTAGTAAGGCTAAAACAACTAATATTTATCTTATTCGAGAAATAATAATAAAGAAAAATCGCACCCCCTAGGTGGGAGGTACGATTTATTTAATCAGCTAAATATAATCTTATCTTAATTTTCTGCAATATTTGTCATCTCAAACACTTCTTTTTGTCCTTCCCATTCAACTGTAACAGTATAAACAAATGTTTCCAGCGGTATGCTGCCATTTCCTCCAGAACCGCCTAGTTTATGAAATTCATTACCTCTGATAGTTGTTTTTCCGGAACCGCTTGAAGAAGTAGTACCGTACGTATAGCTTATTTCTAAATCATTGGGTACCTCAAATTTAGGTCTAAGGCTAAACCTTGTTTCACTCCAGTGATCATAGTTGGCTGAGTTATTAAGAGTTTTGTAGCGGTGGGAATAGTATTCAACCACATAACGGGCTTCCCAGAATTCCCCGGCGCCGGTAAATGTAAGCTTTTCCAGTTCATTTAGCTTTTCCCAGACAGTTTTTTGTATTGGTCCTATTCTTTGGCTAGCCTCAATAAAATCATCATATTTATCGGGGGCAGCATTAATAATATGAATAATTGCAGTATTCTTTGCTTTATGGATCAGGGAAAACTGACCAAATAAGTCTTGCTGCTTTTCATGGGTAAAATCACCCATAGCTTCCAGGCGTTCAGCAATAGAATTGAAGACATATATGAGTAAAATATCGTCAGAACCTGCAATATTAAATGCTGCTGGTTCTACATCATTAAACACCGGCAATGAATCATTACTGCAAGAGCTGAGCTGAATACCTGATGTGGTAAGTACATCTTCTACCTCTTCAAGGGTTAATGTTTCGGCAAATTCACTAGGTGTTTCTTCAATTACATTTTTATTATTTACCGTTTGATTATTATAATTGCAGCCCGATAAGCTAAGCAGTAAGCAGAGGAGTAAAAGTGTGGTCATTTTACTACGCATTATGACACCCCCAGATTATTATCCTTGCTTCTATTCTAGTTGAAATAGAGGCTTTTGTGGGGTAAATTTCAGTTTTGCAAAAAATTTGTTTCTCCCCTCCCGCTTAACAAGTTATTTCTCTTTCTTTTCTTTTTTCTTTTTAGCCCTTGCCTCATCTTCGGCCACAATTTCATCTAGATTGAGTAAATTAGCTAAACCAATCTTATCTATGAACTTATCTCCCTTTTTACTCATAAAGCTTAATACCTCCTTTTACTACTAGAATGTATGCTTGTCATAGTTTTATACCTGGCTTTTTTTAAAAGGATGAAAGCCTATTTCAATAAATAACCTTAATCTGTATAATGATAATTCATCTAAGGTCTCTACAGTAACTTTGACCCTAAATAGTATATAAATAAGCAAAAATGAGATGAGCATAAAAACAACTTCAGAAAAGGGAAGGCTTTTTATCCAAGGGATATAACCGAGTGTAAATAATTGGATAATGGTAAGCATAACAAATAGGGTAAGATAAAGTCCTCTTTCTAATGATTTAAACCGAGCTAAAAGTTGGACATCTTTGTCCATGCAAGATGCTCCTTTCTGCCCCTTAAATTCATCTCTTATAATATGCAGATACGATTTTATTGGATATAGTAGCCCGCGTAAGGGGAGTGCTCGTAGAGTACCTTGGACAGCTGGGCGCCAGCCAAGTTTTTCTTAATCTTAAAAACAGGATTTTAAAGCAGGGTAAAGAATTCATTATTATAGGTTATTTAAAGCAGAAAGGGATGGTCTAAATTTTGGAATTGCTAGGGATTGAAAATTTCAGATTAATTGACCGCAATAAAGCTGCAGGAGATACTTATTTTGCTTATAATGGTGCCCAAGCCAAAGCGGAATTTATATTCTATCTACAGGGAAATGAGTGCCTAAGTATACGGGTGGGCCGGCATGATGGAATAGCTCCTACTAAAGTTTTAGAGGATTACATAAATGAGTATCGCAGAGATTTGAAAAAGAAAGTACAGCCTGAAGTAGTACGGGTTAAGCAGGAACGTTTGGCTAAATTAGCTGAACAATCATAACTTTCTACGGTTGATCAAGTTTTTTTAAATACTTGATTAAAGCTAAATCTAGGAGGACAATAGTAAAGTATATTATCCAAAAAAGAATATTAGTAAATGTAGAGGTTACTATTGCATAAATTACTAATAAGACGGAACTAAGGGTTAATATAATCGTAATAGCTTTAATAACGTTTAACATGAGCTAAAGGCGCCTCCTTATCCTAATTATTGGTATTGCACTAATATAATCTACATGGTATAGTTTAAATCTATAACTACAAAAGTCAAGTCTCCTTGGCAAATGTTATAATATTTATAAGGATTTTTCCTAGTTAAATCCTCTATTTTTTATAACCTTGTTCACATATAATCAAATTATAGAGAGTACAATTTAATGTGGACATTAAGTACTATAGTTAAAGGAAAAATCAAACGCAGCGGTATAGTCGTAGTTTGGTTTTATTGCAAATAGACCTGGAGGTGAGGCTATGAAGAAGAAATGGGGAAAAGGTGATCCAGTAAATTTATCTGATTTGCTAAAAATAACTCCTGTAGCTAATGAAATTATACAATTAAGTGAGGAATTAGACATTAGCAGTACTGATATAATGTGGATAGCTAGCCAAATTATTGATAATAGTGAAGAGGTTAATGATCACTTAATGTCCAAGATTTTCCAAGATGAGGAAGATTATGAAGTATCCCTGGAAGATGAATGGGATGATATAGATTTAGAAAACCTCGAAGATGAAATGGAACGAGCCACGTATACGGTTAATGTGAAGATAAGTAGCGAAGGTAGATTCCCCGAAATTGGATTCAAAGCCGGGATTAATGAGAAGGAAGATATCAACTACTTTTTTGATATGGTCATGGAGATGCTTGATAAACTAGAGTAGAATCAGAACATTAGCCCGGCTTAGCCGGGCTTTTTTTATAATGCCATATAGGTCAGCTAAGTTTTTCTAAGGGGTGAATAGATTGATTTTTGATTTAAACCATAGAGTCAAAGTAATAAGACCGGAGGCTGTAGCAGTTTTTCCCTATAGTAATTCATTATTTATTGATGATGACATAAAAGTAATGATTGATGCTGGTGCCGGGGGAAGGGCTTATAAGCCAATTAATCCAGAAAGGGTAGATTTATTATTACTTACTCACAATCATTTTGACCATGTTAATGGGGTGAGTTTTTTTAAAAATGCTAAGATAAAGGCTGGTCAAGAAGAAGCGGAGAGTTATAGTAAACCGGAAGTCTACTCAAGTTGGGCCGGGTATTCTAAATGGGAACAGTTAATGGGCCGTACTAAAGTCGAAAGATTTGCCCAAAGCGTGGCGATGCCGGATGATGTTCCGGTAGAACCGGGTTTCCAAAAGATAGATTTAGCCGGAGTTATAAAAGATAATGAAGTTTATGATTTAGGAAAAACCAAGCTTATTGCTCTGCATACTCCCGGACATTCTCATGGGCACTATGCTTTCTTCTTAGAAAAAGAGGGTATCCTTTTTTCTGGTGATGTTGATATTTCTCCCCGAGGTCCATGGTATGGCGGGGAACATTCTAATTTGGATGATTTAGTAGCTTCGGTAGAAAGATTAATAGAACTAAAGCCGAATATTTTAGTAACATCTCATCGCAGGATTTTTGATGGAAAGTCAGAAGACCTGGTTAAACTACTGCAAGATTTCATTGGTATAGCTTTACAAAAAGAAGAGAGGATTTATGAATACTTATCTGCTCCCCGTAGTATTCATGATATTTCCGAACAAGATTTTGCCCGGGATTACCCACGCAAAACCGCTTTTGCGGAATTTTGGGCTAAGATGATGATTATGCGGCATTTAGAAAGATTACAAAAAAGTGCTAAAATTATTAAGGTTGACAATGACCATTATGTTCGGGTTTAGGAGGATATAGGTGAGATATAGACGAATAATCTACCTGGCTTTGGGAGCGTTTCTGATTATATATTTGTTTAATAATAATAATCTATTGGACTTGGCCCCATCTAAGCCGGCTACTATTAAAGTAGCAGATATTATAAAAGATTTTGGGGATTTATCTGATAATCCAGAACTAACCTCCCCAGTTAAAAATGAGAATGGGGATAAATATTTGTATGTACCTCTAGATTACACGGGCCAGGCGGGGGAAGTTTTTTACTTAGTAGCTGATGATGCAATTTACAAGTATAAAATTGAGTTGCCGGCTGATAGCCAGAGTATTAGCTACAGTCTAAAAGATACCTTTAATAATATAGTTTTACCGGAAACCAAGTTTACGGTTTATGATCTAAATAAATAAGGGAAGCCCGAAGCTTCCCTTGCTAGCGCCAAAAAGACTAATAGCAGTTGTAATTGGGAAAGCCCGTCAATCGACGTACCTTATGTACGGTTCAATTGCGGGCTTTCCAGATTGGCTTGTTCTTATACGTTTTTGCTCGCTCTGGCAAATACCAGTTTAAAACTGATCTGCACGTGGCATGGTAACTTTAACTTTGGCAACTCTGGCTTGTTTACGTATATCGTACCATTCGTAAAGAGGTGAGTACCTGAGTAGTGCCGTAGTTAATTCAATAGTTCCTAAGATTCCGCTCAAAGTAGCTGTCCACCCTGTCAGTATTTCCGAACCTGATAGGAAAAAGAAACAAAAAGCTAATATAAATCTCGCAATGACTCCGTCTCTAGATAACATTAATATCCCCTCATTTCTCGTATCCAAATCTTTACTTCATAAAACAAAAACAAATCTTACTATATAGCTTGGGTGTAACCATTAAAAAATATGTAATCAATACCTAGTTAATATCATCTCCCTTGCCCAGTTTTTCCAACCCGATTTTTCTTAATGTGATTGTACTCTCTTTCACAATAAAAAACAATGATTCCAATTCTAAAACATTCTTATATGCTCATAAGCTAACCTTATGATTGAAAAATAATTATTAAACAAGGAATAACGCTTTAAAAGCCGAATATAGTAATGAAACGGATGTTCGTTGGAGTCTGACATGGATATGAGGCCAAGTTTAAAGTGGGGACTGCCGCAAAGTAAAGAAGGCCAAGTTATCATGTATTTTTCTGATGGGAAGGGAACTGTTAATAGACCTTGATATGAAGGATAATCCTGCCCCTAAAAAACGAGCTATTGTAAGTTTTGTACTAATAATTATATTTGTTTTCCCGGTTTAGCAAAGGAGGGTGTTTAATATATGGAAACCATTTACCTGGGAGCTGGGGTAGTATTAGGAATAGTTGGGGGTGGGCTGGGGGGCTGGCTGATAACTAAAAATAGATTGTGGGCTGAACAAACCAAGCTTAAAGTGCAGACCGAAGTACTGGCCGAAAAGATTAGGGAAAGGGAAAATGAAAAAATTACTCTGGAACTAGAAAATAAGGGGTTAAGGGCTGAACACCTTTCGCTTACAGAAAATTGTGCCAGGCTAAAAACCCAGCTGGAAGAGGAAAGAAAGGCTTATGAAGAAAAATTAACCTTATTAAATGAGGCGGGAATAAAACTGTCCGATACTTTTAAAGCTTTATCTGCCGAAGCCCTGCATACTAACAACCAATCCTTTTTGGAATTGGCTAAAACAACTTTGGAGAAATACCAGGAAGGGGCTAAACATGATTTGGAAATGCGTAAAAACGCTATTGACCAATTAGTAGCGCCCTTAAAGGAATCCCTGCAAAAAGTAGACGTAAAAATTGATCAATTAGAAAAAGCCCGCACTGCTGCGTATTCAACTCTGAATGAACAAGTTAAAAATATGGCTAACCAGCAAGCCTTATTACATAACGAAACTGCCAACCTGGTCAAAGCCCTGCGCACCCCTAATGTACGGGGCAGATGGGGAGAGATACAGCTTAAACGGGTGGTGGAAATAGCCGGAATGGTTGAGTATTGTGACTTTTTACAGCAGGAATCTGTAAATACAGAAGAGGGAAGACTTAGACCGGATATGATCGTAAAGCTTCCCAATAATAAAAATGTGGTGGTAGATTCCAAAGTTCCTTTAATGGCCTATTTAGAAGCCTTAGAGGCTAAAGATGATACTGCCCGGGATAATTACCTGCAAGAACATGCTAGACAAGTAAAAACCCATATTAATCAGTTAGCCGCTAAAAGTTACTGGAGTCAGTTTAAACCGGCGCCGGAATTTGCCATATTATTTTTGCCGGGCGAAGCATTTTTTAGTGCCGCCCTGGAAAAGGACCCCAGCTTAATCGAATATGGTTCAAATCAACAGGGTATCTTAGCTACTCCTACCACTCTAATAGCATTACTCCGGGCCGTAGCTTATGGGTGGCGGCAGGAGCAACTAGCTGAAAATGCTCAAGCTATAAGTGAATTAGGAGCTGCTTTATATTCTAGATTAGCCACCTTAACCGACCATTTAAGTGAATTAGGGCGAGGAATTACCCGTACCGTTCAATCATATAATAAAGCGGTAGGCTCTTTTGAAAATAGGGTTTTAGTATCGGCCCGTAGATTTAAGGAGTTAGGAGCATCGGGAGAAGAAGATATACCTGCTCTGGATATTATTGAGCAAACTCCGAGAGATATTTATGTAGAAATAAAAAATATTGAACATGAAGTTAGTTAAATGTAATATAATAGAATATGTTGAATATAATATTATTACGGGAAAGGGGGGAACGTACCCATGGATTATAAGCTAATTGATGAGATTCTTAGGGAAATAGGGCTGGAACACATAGATGAAGCCGAAAACGAAGAACGATAAAAAAGCCATTTAGTTTAACAACTAAATGGCTTTTTTATATTACTGAGAAATTGCCGCTAATTAACTTTATCCTCATCGGTTTTAGCCTCTTTTAATAAATCTGAAACGGTTACAAAGGTATAGCCTTTTTTCTTCAAATCTTCAATGATTACCGGAAGAGCTTCGGTAGTTTGTTTACAAGTATCACTGGCATGCATTAATATTATATCTCCCGGATGGGCTCTTTTAGTAACCCTTTCAATGATGGTATTTACCCCTGGATTCATCCAGTCTAAAGAATCGGTTCCCCATTGTATAGCTTCATATTTGCACTCATGAATCCCTTCTATCACATGGTTGCTATAATCCCCATTAGGAGTACGAATTAATTTAGCCTCGACTCCGGTTACTTCTTTTATGTTTTGATGGGCTTTCATTACTTCTTCCTTAACTTCAGTTTTACTAAGATTACTTAAATTAATATGGCGATAACCGTGACTTGCCACCTCTTGGCCATCTTCAGCTATTCTTTTAGCTATTTCCGGGTATTGCTTAACCCAAGGACCCGAAAGGAAAAAAGTAGCGGTAACCTCATTTTCTTTTAATATTTCTAATACTGGCATAGGAGTTTTATTACCCCAGCTAATATCAAAAGTAAGGGCGACAATCTTTTTATTAGTCCTTATTTCATAAATGGGTTTTAACTTATGATAAGCCTGAACATAAACGACACTACTTGCTAATAAAAATACGGCTAAAACGCCGATTAACATGGCCTTTACTCTAGTCGGAACTTCATAAAAGCCGAAAATTTTAGGCATAAAAATCCCCTTCCCATACTGATTTTTTACATTAGTATGGTTTAAGTCTTTAGTTTATTACTTATTTTCCCAACTTTATCATGAGACGGGGTTATCTGTTATATATGCAGTAAATGAAGTGATTGGTAAGTATTGATTTTATGCCCTTAAAGTATTATAATCTATTCTACAATCTGGGTCGTTAACTCAGCGGGAGAGTGCTTCCCTGACACGGAAGAAGTCGTTGGTTCAAATCCAATACGACCCACCATATGAAATGAGATATACCGGGCTTTACGAGGCTCGGTATTTTTGCTTTAGGGAGCAAAAAAAGCAGTTGTCCATAAAATTGTCCACAAACAATATTATGTAAGTGAGGTACAAGGATATAGCTGAAAAATACGGAATGTCTATAAAGATAAAATAAAGGAAAAGCACTCTTCATATAGTATAATTAGGAAAAATGGAGAGGGGATATATATATGGCTGATGTATTATCCACAAAATATACTTTTTACAATGAGGTACCTATTCCCGATAATTTGATGCAGATGTTATCTGACAAGGAGACCCCGCTTTTTGCAGTAAAAACAGTTCGGGATGCGGCGATTTTTACGGACAAAAGAATCTTTATTGCTGATAAACAGGGACTTACTGGTAAAAAGATAGAATATTGTACAATCCCCTATAAATCAATTGTTGCCTATTCAATTGAAACAGCGGGAACTTTTGATTTAGATGCGGAAATTAACCTGACTTTGTCCGGGGGGCTAAGAGTAGAGCTGCAGTTTTTAAAGGGGAAAAATATGAATACCCTGCTTTTTAAAGTGTATAATACCATAACCGAGTACTTATTATAATACACGGGACTAGTTTCTTTATTAAGATTATAAAAATTGATTAAGAGCCTCGGGGCTCTTTTTTATTGAGAAAATGAATATCGGATTGGTATAGGCTTAGAAGTATTTTAGAAAAGGAATTGGCATATTTTTAAGTTATGAGCTACTAACTATGCCCAGGTAAATAATTGAAAGATTATTCAAGGTATAGTAGCTTAGTATTAGTTATTATACGTTAGGAGGGTTTAGGGATGAGAAGACATTTAGGGATTATTTTATTAATTTTGGTTTTGGCCTTTACTTTAGTGGGGTGTGGAGCAGGGCAAGAGACGCCGAAACAGGCTGTTACTAATGCACTTAATGCGGTAAAAAATTTAGATAAAGAAACCTCACAGCAATATTTTGGTGAAAGCAATTGGATTGGCGGAAATAGTTCCGAACTACTTGAAAATGAAGCGAATGCTAAGCTTATCGTGGAAAAGATTAAATTTAATATTATATCTTCTTCAATAGAAGGAGATAGCGCAACGGTAAAAACAGAAATTACTAACATAGATATGAAGAATGTTATAGGTGAGTACATAAATCAAATAATGCCACTGGCTTTTGAGAATGCGTTTTCGGAAAATCCGTTAAGTGAAGAAGAAATGGAGAAAAAATCAGAAGAATTACTATTGACGTTGTTAAGAAAAGAAGATAATAAAACTGTGACTTCAACAGTAGATATTCATCTGAATAAGGCTGACAAAACATGGAGGCTGGAGATGAACGAAAGTTTACAAGATGCCTTACTTGGTGGGATGGTAAGTTTTTCCAAGGATTTGGAAGGGGATTCCGGAGGAGATAATTCCCCAGGAAATAAGTTGAGAGAAATTAATAATTATATTATTTCTGATATTTGGAATAAGGGCTTTTGTGACATAAGCCATTTTGTGGAAAGTGGTAAAGATAGTATAGGCAAAACGATGGATATTGATTTCACGTTAAGTCAATTATCTAAAGCGATGGAAAAGAAACCGGGCTATGATGCTTATATTAATGGTTTGTCAGACGAAGAATATGGGGAAGTAAAACAAATCTGGAGTAAGCTTTCACCGGAAATTGATAAATTATATGGGCAACTTCAAGAGGAAAAGCCTACAGCCCAGGATAGTAGTTATAACTTTGATACCGGGCTATTTAGCCAGTATCAAGATGCGTTTTCCAATGAGATAAAAAATTTAGAATGATAGTTGTAATTTAAACTGGTTTAAACAACTATTTTGGTTCGGTTTTGTTTAATAATGACATCAAGTTTAATCAATCTCTTTTTAGGGTGAGATAATATGAAACAATGCGGGGCTTAAAAACCCCGCTATTGCTCGCTTTATATGGTGGGGCGTAATCTTAAAAAAGCTGACAGAGGGGGGAGATTTTTATTAGTAACTTAACTGTAGCTATTTGGAGTATTAGTAATCTAATTTTATTGATTTTGATTATCGGTAGTTTTATTTTCATAGTAACTGCTATTTGGAGGATTATGAAAGCGCAAGAATCATTAGCCGAGTCCATGCGGGAATTAATCTCGGCTGTAAAAGAAAGTAAGCATAAAAACGAATAGTATTGCAAGTAAAAGCAGGGCCTATATAATGGCGTTTTTTAAATATTCGGACACCCTTTTAGGGTATAATAATAGTAAAGCTGTTGGTGGAGGTGCACTTAATGAGTAAAAGTTATTTAGAAATGTATCAAGAAAAGCTAATTACTTCAGACGGAGCCGCCAGACTAATAAATTCGGGTGATTTTATACTCTATGGTGGATTCTTAGGACAGCCTCACGACTTTGATAAAGCTTTAGCCGCCCGGAAGGAAGAATTATTTGATGTAGATATCTTTCTAGGTTCTAGCATACTTCCTCCTTTAGCAACGGTTATTTCTGATCCCAGTCATGAACACTTTACTTGTAATAGTGTATATTTCAGTGCGGTGGACCGTAAATTACATGACCAAAATCTTATTTTTTATCAGCCTTTACATTTTAGTCAAGGGCAGGAAATTTTTCGGCGGCATTATTATCCGCCTTATACTTATGTCGGGCAAGTATCCCCTATGGATAAGAACGGCTTTTTTTCTTTTGGTCCGGCTAATTTGTACAGTTTTGATGGTTGTATACAGGCGGGACGAATTATTTTAGAAGTTAACGAAAATTTGCCCCGGGTCCCGGGAGGTTCCGAAGATTCTATCCATATATCATTAGTTGACCATGTCATAGAGGGCAGTAATACGCCCTTATTCGAATTACCTGCGGCACCGCCTCCCTCTAAGGAGGATATGGCTATAGCTAAGTATTTATTGGAGGAAATACCGGATAGGGCATGTTTGCAATTAGGAATAGGAAGTTTACCCAATTTATTAGGGGATTATTTAGCTGATTCCGATTTGAAAGATTTAGGCATTCATACGGAAATGTTTGTAGACTCTATGATACACCTTTTCGATAAGGGTAAGATAACTAACCGCTATAAGAATTTAGATAGGGGTAAAATTGCCTTTACTTTTTCTTTAGGTAATAAGGAGCTTTATGAGTTTATACGGGATAACCCGCTGATGGCCAGCCATTCTGCTGAATATACTAATGACCCGCGTAATATTTGCCGCAATGATAATGTTATATCTATTAATAATGCTATTGAAGTTGATTTGTTTACCCAAGTTTGTTCGGAAAGTTCCGGTACCAGGCAAATTTCCGGAACGGGCGGACAGGTAGATTTTGTCCAGGGTGCTTGGTATTCTCAAGGGGGCAAGAGTTTCTTATGTATTAACAGTACTTACACTGATAAAAACGGAAATCTTCACTCCCGTATTAAACCTACCCTGCCATTGGGAAGTATAGTTACAACTCCTCGAACTTTTGTGGATTATATTGTTACCGAGTATGGGATTGCCCACATGAAAAGACACCCTTCCTGGAAAAGAGCAGAATTGCTTATTGAACTGGCTCACCCCCATTTTAGAGATGAGCTGGTTAAAGAAGCAGAAAAAATGAAAATCTGGAGAAGAACTAATAAGAAATAATTATAATGAAAAATTAATAAAATATGAAAGCAGAGCTATAACCAAAGCTCTGCTTTTTGCATTTATTATACAAACAAAAAAATTTGAACTTCACGATTTGAATAATGAATTTATGCGAAACATATAATAAACTAAATTTTTATTGGGAGGCCTAACATGTTTTATGAATATCAAGTTGCTACTACCCGAGACAGTGACTTTATTAAGGCTGAGTTTAATAATCGGTTAAAATGGCTGCAACAGAAGGGATTTTCCTTTAATATAAATTCTTTAAATAATAATATTTTTAGCCAAACCTTTAATTTAATCTTGGAGGGGGAAAATCCTGATAATGTATTTCGTGAAGAGGATATAATATATATATTTAAACATCAGATGTCAGAAGTTCTCGCTGAACATATTATTAAGGACTGGGAAGAAAAGCTGTTATGGAAAGAAATAATGCGCAATTGTAAAAACAATTCTACGGAAGAAAAGCAGGTAATTTTTGCTAAAGCGCAAAGTTTTTTAAAACGTTGCAATGGCAATGAAAGTTTAAATATGTTAATGAATTTTAGCCGCAAAAATCGCATGGCTCATAAAATTTTAGAACATATTAACCAGAGTGAAATCATTGTTATCGAAGGGTTTATTAATTTTTGCATGCAAGATTATTTAACTGAAATCAGATTTGCGGTGGATTTGGCTATAGAAGAATTAAGAAATGAAAAAGAGTATAATGAATTTGTGAAATTGCTGCGTTATTTTGTAGATACCCAAATCCCTAAATCTTATGAAGTCAATTTAATGATGGACGGGAAAAGCGTTTTTTATTTATGGGATGCGGATGGAACAGCCATTGAGGAAAATTATATGAGTTATTATCTAGATGATATGTTATTAGATGAAATTAATTTAGATGATGTACTTATAAGTATATTAATTACCATAGCTCCGCGGCGTATTATTCTGCATAATGTGGTGGAATATGCTCAAAGTGAGGCCGTGGAAGTCATTCGTAAAGTGTTTAAGGAGAAAATAAGTATTTGTAATGGTTGTGAGCGCTGTTATAAACATATACAGGAAACTGAACAACATAGAAATTAAGTATTGATGAATAATAATAAAGTTTCCAGAAATGAGTTCTGTTAATACAGGACTCATTCATTTATAATCGATTTTGGCGTGTACCTCATGTCTAAGGTAATTTTATTGCGGTATTACTCAAAATTTGTTATCTTTTTAGTATTATGAATATAGCATTAGCCCAAGTTTTATAGAATTTAGGTTTTTAAGTATATAAGTTCACGATAAGGTGATGTTATGCTAGCTAATATAATTATTATTCCTGTTGTTAGTGCTTTGATTGGTTATAGTACTAATGTGGTAGCGATTAGATTGTTGTTTTGGCCGAAAAAGCCTATTAATTTAGGTTTTTTTCGTTTACAGGGCCTTTTGCCGAAAAGACAGGCGGACATTGCCAGGAGTATTGGGGAGCTGGTGGAAGAACAGCTTTTATCCATAGATGAATTGTTCGACCAGATTGATACCCCGGAAGTTCAACATAAAATTATGGATAAAATCAGTGCCCTTTTAAAGGACAGGCTGGTTAATATTATACCCGCCATTGTACCTGGCAAAATAACTAACATTATTGCGGAAAATCTTGATAAAATGCTGCGTCAGGAGGCTCCTAATATAATTGAACAAGTTATTGATGCAGCCCGGGATTATGTCAATAATGAAATTAAAGTGAGTACTATAGTTGAAGATAAAATAAATGCTTTTAATCTAGATGAGCTGGAAAAAATGATTACGGGAATATCTTCTTCGGAGTTAAGATTTATAGAAATTCTGGGGGGTATTTTGGGTTTTATTATAGGATTAGTTCAGTTAGGTTTCTTGTATTTGTTTCCTATGTGATATAAGGTATTTTCAGGAGGTAATATTATGATAAATATTAAGTTAAAAGATGGAACCGAGCGGGAGTATCCGAAAGGTACTACATTATTTGAAATTACCCAGGATATCAGTTCTAAATTAGCCAAAAAGGCAGTTTTGGCTATATTCAATGAGGAGCCTGCCGACTTAACTAAGCCGGTTTACACAGATGGAACTTTGGAAATTTTGGACTTTGAGGATGCCAAAGGTAAGGATGTTTACCGGCATACTTCTGCACATATATTAGCTCAGGCTGTAAAAAGGCTGTGGCCTAATACTTCTTTAGCTATTGGTCCGGCCATAGACAAAGGTTTTTATTATGATTTTGACAGTGACCATACCTTTACACCGGAAGATTTTGCTTTAATCGAAGCAGAAATGAAAAAGATAATTAAAGAAGATTATCCGATAATAAGGGAAGAATTACTACGGGATAGTGCTATTGAATTTTTTACTGCTAATAATGAACCATACAAAGTAGAACTGATTAAGGATCTGCCCGAAGATGCGGTTATTAGTATGTATAAACAGGGAGAATTTGCAGATTTATGTGCCGGACCTCATTTGCCCTCTACCGGTAAAGTGAAAAACTTTAAGTTAATGAGTTTAGCCGGTGCTTATTGGAGAGGCAATGAAAAAAATCCTATGCTGCAAAGGGTATATGCCACTTCTTTTCCTAGTCTTGGTGAATTGGAAGACTATATTAATAAACTGGAAGAGGCTAAGAAAAGAGATCATCGTAAATTAGGCAAAGAACTAGGCTTATTTGTTTTGCTGGATGAGGGACCTGGTTTTCCGTTTTTCTTACCTAAAGGCATGATACTTCGTAATGAATTAGAAAAGTTCTGGCGGGAAGAGCATGAAAAAGCCGGATATGCAGAAATTCGCACTCCTATAATTCTTAATCAGGAATTATGGGAAAGGTCTGGACACTGGGATCATTATCAGGAAAATATGTATTTTACTAAAATCGACGAGCTTGATTATGCGGTAAAACCCATGAATTGTCCGGGTGGTATGCTGGTTTACAAGCAAAACCTGCATAGTTATAAAGAACTACCGATAAGAGTAGCCGAGATGGGTCTGGTGCATCGTCACGAAATGTCCGGGGTTTTACATGGATTAATGCGGGTACGCTCTTTTACTCAAGATGATGCTCATATTTTCATGCTCCCGGAACAAATTATCGAGGAGATAAAAAGAGTAATTGACTTAGTCGACCGTTTTTATACTCTGTTTGGGTTCCCCTATCATGTGGAACTATCAACTAAACCGGAAAAATCAATGGGTTCGGACGAAATGTGGGAAATGGCCACTAATGCTTTAATTAAAGCTTTAGATGAGAAAGGCTTAGACTATAAAGTTAATGAAGGAGACGGGGCTTTTTACGGTCCTAAAATAGATTTTCATTTACAAGATTCTTTGGATAGAACCTGGCAGTGCGGAACTATTCAGCTAGATTTTCAGATGCCGGAAAAATTCGATTTAAATTATATAGGGGAAGATGGAGAAAAACATCGCCCTGCTATGATTCACCGGGTTATTTATGGCAGTATAGAGAGATTTATCGGCATACTAACCGAGCATTTTGCCGGGGCTTTCCCTACTTGGTTAGCGCCTGTACAAGTTAGGATACTTCCTATAGCAGAACGGCACCACGATTACGCTATGGAGGTGCTTAATGAACTTAAGGCTGCGGGAATCAGGGCTGAAGCTGACACCAGAAGTGAAAAAGTCGGCTATAAGATAAGAGAAGGCCAGCTCCAAAAAATCCCCTATTTATTAGTGGTAGGGGATAAAGAAATGGAAGCAGGAGCCGTAGCAGTTCGACACCGCAAAAACGGGGATTTAGGTACTAAAAACAGTGCCGAATTCTTAGCCGAGTTAGAGGCAGAGATTAAGAATAAGACTAATTAAAAAGATATGGTAAAAAAGCTACCGGAACGGGGAGACTTGATAGTCTGCCATTGCCTGGGCATATAGTGCAGGTGCAAAATGTAAAGGGTATTGATTGGGGGGATACCTTTGATTGAAATAATATTTAAAAATAGAAAAATAGGGCTGGCCAAGGCTAAAGGGCATCTGTTTTTAAAGCCGCATATTAGTATATCTGCTGTTCATGAAGCAAAATCCCGGGCTGGTAAAATGACAGATGTTATTAACGAATGGGTGCCCAAGAGCAAGCATTTTAATAGCCCGGAGGCAGTGCAATGAGCGGGATGCAGAAAAACCCCAGGCTAATTTCGATTGTGGCATTTTCTTTTTTATTTGCTCACCTGCTGGCTTTTTTATTTGAAGGGCAAGTCCTTTACAGTTTATTAAATATACACGGTCTCCCAGCACCCAATTATATATTTACGGCAATTGTGGCCCATTTGGCAGGATTGTTGACCGGCGGCTTTTTTGTGAAAACTCCGTTGGCAGCAAAAAATACTATGCTAAGCGGTATGGGCATATGTTTTATCGCAGCAGTCCCCTTTTTTTTTATGCCTTCTGCTGGGTGGCTGGCAGCCTTGCTGATCAGCGGCTATGCCAGTGGTTGTGCGGTAGCCTCTTGGGGATATTTTTTAAAAGCCTTTACTCCTAAAAATGAACGCATCAAATCTTGTGCTGATGTTTTGATCTGCTCTAACCTGTTAATGATTGCCGTTAATGTAGTTGCCCTGAATATATCATCTCATATCGGGTTGACTCTTTCTTTACTGTGTCTCATAATCGGTATGGCTTTTACTTATATATTACCGCTTGATAATACCCTCAACACGGAGCAGGCGACGGGAGATAAAAATCATAACAATATAGGAACGCCTCTGCTGCTTTTGTGCTTATTTATATTTGTTATTACTATTAATTCGGGACTCATGTATCAAGTCATTAATCCGGCCTTTGAACATTTGACCGGACTGGTGAGCTGGTATTGGGCTATTCCTTATATAGTTGCTCTGGCTATTATGCGCAATCTGCCTGTACAAGTTAAGCGTTCCAATATTTTATATGCAGGCATGACTATGATTATGGGAACTTTCATTAGTTTTATGCTCTTAGGAAGAAATGTTACTGATTATTTGCTGATAGATACGTTGATGCTGGGTGCCTGTGGTATTTTTGATTTATTTTGGTGGAGTATATTAGGAGAAATGCTGGATTATACCGAAAACCCGGCCCAGGTATTGGGCCGGGGGCTTTCTGCCAATGTGGCGGGTGTACTATGTGGCGGAGTTTTAGGTCTGATTATAACTGGTATGAATCTTCCCGATTCAGAAGTGGCTGTCATTGCGCTTACTATTGTCTGTGTTACCTTAGTTATGCTGCCGCCCTTAAATCAGCAGCTTGTTTTACTGCTTAAGAATCATGCTTATCTGAATGTGTACGGGAATATGACTGAAAACCAACAAGCTGCTGTTCTTCACCAGGTAAAATCTCTGAATCCCTTGACTGTACGGGAACAGGAGGTCTTGCAGCAGATTTTATCCGGTCAATCTAACCGGGAGATTGCCGCGGCCTTATTTATCAGTGAAAGCACCGTAAAAACACATGTCCGCAACATTTTTTCCAAATATGATGTCGGCAGCCGGGCGGAATTAATCAGTACCTTGCTCAAGAACCAAACCGGCAAATAATAAATAAAACTCCATGACTACTGGCTTTGGCCGCCTCTCATACTAAAGTATGAGAGGCTTTTTTATGCAAAATCCTCCTTTGGAGGGATGCTGACTATGTAAGCCTTAACTATATTTATAAAATGAAAAGGTGCGAGGCAAGCGGCTGACCGGCAGCATCTTGTCAATAGGTATGGAACAGTCAATAGATAAGCTCGGAAAATTATTAAAGAAAGAGGAGAGGAATGCCAATGAGATTATTGTTAAAAGGCCTTTTGTTAATGATGCTGTGTCTGTTATTATTCCCTTTAGATGCTGTTGCCGACAACATTACCGTTTACACCAGCAGTATATCGGAAGGAACCGTGCAGCTTGATTCACCGGAGATTGAAAAGGATGTTAAGCTGCGCCTGGAAACAACCCGTTTGCTGAAAGAATATCTGCATAAATTCGATAATTCTGCTTTCAGCGGTTCCCCCGGCATATCCCTGGGAGATGAAGAAACCTATTTAAAAGCTTTAGAGAGTGTTGACCTGGTTTATGACCCTGGTATAGACAGCCAAGCGGAATATCAGCCCCCGGTTACCAATGACATGGGTCAGGTGTTTCGCCGAGGCAGAATCGTATTTAACAGTGACATCGGAGGCGGTGCAATAAACGCGGCTCTCCCCGGTACTATCTGGCATGAGGTAACCCATGTTATAGAAGGGATTAACGGGGATGACGAAAACGAAAAAAATAATGATGACAACTATCGGGAACGTCATATTGAATACATGGAGCAGGCCTCCCGGGCCATGGATAAGCTGATGCAACTGGAAAAATCCGCTCAAAGAGGCGATGAGGTCAAGGAAATGAAAAAGTACTGGGAAGAGTTTCTGTCCGAACTGAAAAAGGCGCCCCAGCAGCCGGGACCAGCCGCCTATCCGGTTGAAGAAGCAAGAATACTGGGCTGGTTCGGATTTAAGGCTTTTCCTGATGAAGTATTGAAGCATTACGCCAGCGGCGCCGGCGGAGATAAGTTAAAGGAGCTGGCCCATGAGTACGGTGTAGGAAAAGCTGCAGCAAATACTGGGTCTGATGATTTAGGCAAGTATACCTGGGAAGGACAATGGGACAGCAACTGGGGCAAAATGGTATTGACCCAAAAAGGCAGTACAGTAACCGGCAATTACACCCATGACAGCGGACGCATTGAAGGAGTCGCCTCCGGGAACAAGGTGACCGGAACCTGGTCGGAAGCCCCCAGTTATGCGCCGGATAAAGATGCGGGAGATATTGAATTTATCATGTCGGCTGATGGGAGTACCTTCAGCGGTTCCTGGGGATACGGCTCTAATCTGTCAGGAGGAGACTGGACGGGGAGCAAACGCTTAACCCCGGTAGCACCTGCTCCGAGTTCTGATAAGGATGATCAGAAAAAAATTATCCTGCAAATCAATCATCCCAATATCAGTGCGGAAGGCCAACTGATAACCCTGGACTCGCCTCCCGTACTGCAAAACGGCCGCACTCTGCTGCCTATCCGGGCTATTGCCGAAGCTATGGGCGGAGATGTTAAATGGGATAATAAGGAGAAAAAAGTGACTATAAACGCCAAAGGCTCGACTGTGGAAATGTGGATGAATAAAAATACTATTCGTGTCAACGGACAAAGTAAGAGCGTTGATGCCGCCCCCACTGCCATTAACGGACGCACCATGGTGCCGGTCCGTTTTGTGGCCGATAACCTTCCGGGCTGCGACATTACCTGGGATAATGCTACCAAAAGCGCAGTTATCACTTATTAATCCGGTCTGGTTAGGATAAAAGGATAAACCCCGTCAATACTTAGTTTAGCCGTCTCTCATACTTAAGTATGAGAGACTTTTTTATGCAAAATCCTCCTTTGTAGGGATGCTTTACAGACTTATCTTTTCCTAATATATAGTGGAGAAATTATAAAGGATTCATGAAACCACAACTATTAATCTGCCTGCCGGCTCTGGGCATGATACCGGCCCTGCTGCTTATTCCAAGACTCTTCCTCCGGCTGGGCCTTAAAGGATGTGCAGTGGGCAGTGGCAGAGGGCTCGTTGCAGGGCAAGGGCAACGGCTTCCTGGAGGCGTCAGCTTCTGCCAGTCGTTCTGAATGTGCGGCAATTTTAAAAGATTTATTGAAAGGTATAAGCGGGGTTAGCTCTTCTTGTATGCAAAGCTATAAGGAGGTGGGGTGGTGGTGAAGGATATCATATATGGGCGTAACCGGGCGGCTGTATTTTTGGCGGTAAGTATTTTTTTAACTGCCGCTCTCCTGGGAAAAGGGCTGATGGACGAGGCAGCCCTATCCGGCTTGATCAGCGCTGCGGCTTGCCTATGGCTGTACCGGCAAACTAAGCGCCTTAATGATGCCCGGCTTATCTGCGATAATATTATTCTTTTGGTGCCGTCTATTGTTATTACTGAAAATGATTCGTCTCCGGTCCAGTTAACGGAAGAAAATGTGTTGTCTACCTTCGGCTTATTGCTGGGCAGCCGCATATATAAATGGGGGTGCGACGGATTGCATGGCATACGTCTGACGGCGGTTAAAATTGACCGGAGCAGATTTTATGTGGACTTTGGCGATAAGGGCCAAACTAGACAAATAGAGTTTTTGCACGGTATGACTAAGCAGCAGGCCGTGCTGGAGGTACAAGAAAAGCTGTGGCAGGAAACCGGCATAAGGGCTAATCTTAGCGGCTGGTAACAAAAAAGGGAGTGATAGTATTATGGGTAAATTCTGCACAAGCTGCGGCGCAGCCCTGAATGAGGGTGCGAAATTCTGTGCAAAGTGCGGAGCCAATGCTTTTCCAAGCAATGAATCTGCACAAATAAGTACCGAGACACCACCGAAGGCCGCAAAATTCGAGCAAGAAATTCCGAAAACAATGAACAGTACAATAAAGGGGCCGCTGATAGAGCGGGCTTCGGAGGATGCTCCACAGGACAGTCCGCTGGGTGCGGGAAAATTCATCAGCGCATATATCCGCCAGTCCTTGACGGTGCTGAAAAATCCCCGCCAGATGCTCCCCACCGCCCTGTTGGGGCTTGTCTGGCTGGTGCTTGCGCTGCTGGGTTCTTTCGGCATCAATCCCTTTCCGGTGCGCATTTTAAGCTTCCTTACCTTTGCCCAGGGCGGGATGTTCGGCGGCGTTCTCGGCGCAGCGGGTGGGATTCTCGGCAAGGTGGTGGTCGCTGCCTTTCTGAACGCCGCTATTGTGCCGCTGTTGCAGAAAAAAGCGCCATTTTCGGGGATAGGCGGCGGTATCAAGGGCTTTTTCGGCGGGCTTGCCGTTAAGAGCATAACCGCCGTTGCTCCGTTGCTGGGCGGAGTAAGCATTTCCCTGCTGCTTTACGCTTTTATGAACAGCACTCAGTCCCTGCAAAACAGCATAGTTGGCATTATCGCCTTTATCATGCTGCTGCAAAACTTTGGCAGACAGGGGGGATTTTTATGGGGGCTTGCTTTTTCGGCGGCAAACAGTCTTTCCAAGGGCAGAACGCCGTCCTATATAGGGGTCACGCGCTGCATCAGCGGCATGACGCTGGGGATTGCTCTTGGCGTGGCGCTGTCGGCTATGGGGCTGCGCTGGTGTACGTGGCTGGGAATATTGCTGCTGATTGCTGCTTTGGTATTTGTCATTGTCTCGAAAGGCAAAAAGGAGGTGGCTGCGGCATGAAAACGATAGAAAAAAGACTCTCCGCGATTTTATTCGTGGCTATCTGTTGTGTGCTGCTTTTCCCTATAACAGCCATGGCAGAAGAAATGATCGAAGAACCTATCGTATTGCCGGAAACTATGACAATAACAAAACAATTGTTCAGTGGTTCCGGTGAATTGGAACCGGAAAAAATCACCATTAAATCTCACGAAGACGGGCAGTTCTCTTTTGAATATCCTGCCAAAACCGTATCGGATATGCGCAGTTATGGCGACAACCATTCGATAACAGCATTCCACGTTGAGGGAAAGGCTAATTACAGGATAGATGAAGAAAAGGAGCGCAAATTCGGTGCGGCAAACAGCAGATGGATTGTGGGCGAATTTACGGTGCCGGATGAGATTGTCTATACCGTGCTGACACCTTCGGTATCGGAAAACTATTCCAACATCAGTAAATTTAGAATGGTTCCTTATAAAGGCTCTCTTAAGACAACAAGCTATAACGGTAAGGGATCAGAGCATCATATTCTATTCAAACTGCAATTTCATTGTACCAGAACCGATACAGTTTACGATGTGGAGGGGGGGAGTACAACAAGTGAACATTCATACGATGACGAATGGACTTTTGATATGGAGACAGTTGGGTTTTCCTCCCCATATCCAATAGAAGATACCAACTCTACACAAAACGCAGTAGCCAAGGGAAAGTGGGAATATTACAAACCGGAGGACAAAGACTGGGGCTTTCGATATAAATTTGGCGGCAATCGCGCAAAAGACGCCGAGCATGCCGGTCCGCTGGCCACCATTACCATCAGCATCCTGGCGATTTTGCTGTCCATCCTGTTTGGGAATACGGGCGGGTTTATCCCGACTGTGCCTGTGGGGACAGGCGGTGCGCCCGCCCCCGTGCCTGCGGGCAGCGGTCTGAGCAGGTGGCTGCGCTTTGACGGCGACGGAGATATTGAAGTGACCGACCCTGTAAACGGGCAAAGGCGCACCTTGGTACACAACGGCGACGGCACCTATACCGACCCTGTCAGCGGCGCGACCTATACCCCCGAGGAGCTTTCCGAACAGATGGAGCATCGTGCGGATAATGCCGGCACCATCCGTCAGGACGAAGCGCAGTTTGAGCAAAATGTCAGCTGGGATTCCCGGCGCAATCAGGAGCGCAGTGATGAGAGCCGTCAGCTTGAGGAGGATCTGCAGCGTGAGCGGCAGGAGCGGGCGCGCAAGGAAAAGATAGAGCGTATCGCCACCGATCTCGGCATGAGCGGCGCCAGCGAAGATGATGTAAGAGCCGAGCTTGAGCGCCGCATGGAAAGAGACGAGGATTACCGTCAGAAGATGAATGATTACGCCCAGCGCAGAGATACGGCCGTCGATGTTTTGGAAGCGACGGTGGAGATGGCCGATTACACCATGGCTGCCGGTGAGGCGCTTGTTCCCGGCGGAAAGGCTGTGTCCGCCACTTATAAAGGGATTAAAAATATTGGCTCAACCGTGGCCGAAAAGGGCTTGAGCACCGACACTGTCATCGAGGGAGCAATCAAGGGCGGCACGGAAGCCGCAACTACCATGATGGATGCAGGTATCGGTAAAGCAGCTACATCCTTTGGCGGTACGGTTGCGGGCGAGGTTGCCCAGGCTGTCAATGACGGCGAAGATTTGACCGACGCATTGATAGAGGGCGCAGTGAAGGGAACCCTCAACGCAGCCGGCGGTGCTGTCGGAGACGCCTACGGCGATATGGTAGGCGGCGACGGTACGATAAATAAGATGGCCGAAACCGCCGGAAAGCTTGGCGAAGTCGGCTTTGAAAAAAATGTCGCAGGGAAAGTTGACGGTATTATTCACGGAAAAGAAGAATGAAGGAGGTAATGTGATGAAACGGTTTATGGTTTTATTGTTGTCGTTGGCGTTAGTCTTTACCCTCGCCGCTTGCGGCGGGGACGGCGGCGGTAAATCACCGTCCGAAAGCCCCGCCCCCGCCGAATCGGGCGAAAAGCAGTTCGTTGATGCGGAATTGGAGCGTCTGAAGGAATTGTATGACGGCGAATGGATCAACGAAGATCCCTATGACGGTCCGTTTACCATGGAGGTACTCAGCACAACCAGTGTTAGCATGACCTATGAAGCCTCGGGCTCCAATGTTTGCGACCTGTTTTATTCAGCCGACGATCTGACCAGTATCAGCGTCAGCCTGAGCGGCATGAGCCTTGGCAAATACAGCATTGATCCGCAGACCGGGATACTGAGCTTTAGGCCCAATGAAACCGACGTTTTTACCTACACGAAAAAATAACGAATATTAGAGAAATCTAAAACAATACGAGGAGGCTTCTTTCATGAAAAAGACATTAATTATATTTTTATCATTGGCACTTATGCTCACCTTTGCCGCTTGCGGTGAAAAGAACGGCGGTAAATCACCGTCAGAAAGCTCCGTGCCCGCCGAATCGGGCAATGTTCCCTCCAGCGAGGCGGAAGCGGATGAAATCAAGTATTACGGCATCGGTGAAGCGGCCGAGGCAAACGGGCTTTCCATCACTATTGACGGGGCGGAGCCTTTCGATTATACAGGTATGCTTTCAAGACCGAAGGATGGATTCGAATATTTGAAGGTCTGGTTTACGTTTACAAACGCATCCAACGAACCGGTGGAATCCCCCGACAAGAAGGATATCTACATCATCTACAAGGAAGGCCCCACTGGGGACGACAGCGATATGACATCGGAGGAAAATTCACAGGTGCTGCCAGATGTGGCCGACAGGAACCTGCGGTATATGGAGGATGAAATAGAACTGGCCCCCGGCGAATCCACCAGTGGCTGGATGGTCTATCAGCGGCAGACCGATAAAAGCGAGGTTACCATGCACTATTATTCCGGCTATGTCAACGTAGCACCGGATTTGAGGTTCAGCTTTGCGGTTGAGTAACCCGACAGAAAACGGGAGGCATATCCATGAGAGACAACATACCATCTACGGGCAGAGGGAATAAAATCTTGCCCGCAATACTCATCACAGCCAATTTGCTGATGCTTGTGATAGGTATTCTGACCATACCGCCCAATCTGCGGTCAGCAGTAGGAAAGGATTCTCCTGTTCCGAGGGTGGAGCAAGCAGCGCCTGTCATACCGTCGCTAGAAGAAGAAACCCCGCTCGTGACCACGGAAAGCGGCAGTAATCCCGCGACGGAGATAACAGGCGTGAGCTTATCCACGGAGGAACGCCCCGATTTGGAGGACTTTCTCTGGTACACAGAGGATGTGGCTTATGACGGCGTTCCATCCGATGCTAATATCATCGACAATATCGGCCCGCTGACCGGGGGCTGGAAAGCGCTTATTATTTACGACCCCAATAACGAATACGACGCGGGCGCTATGGAATTTCTCAACATCGTCCTTGCGGGTACGGCGGAGAGCTTGAGCCTCACACTCGACTGGTATCAGATTTTTTGGGCAAACGAGGGAGAGAGCTTCGATGAAACCGACATGGAGGACACCGTGTTCTACGGCAAATGGGAAAACGGCGGTCTGTGGGCTTCCGGCGCGGGGACGATACGCTTGACACAGTTTTATGAGAAAAACGGAATACAATATGCCGTCGGTACGATGGATACGCCCGACGGGACACCGGCGCTTGTGGCGCTGGTGCGGCCATAAGGAGGTGCAGACGTGGGAAAATACTGTGTAAACTGCGGCAAGGAGCTTCATACCGGCGCTCGATTCTGTGCCAAATGCGGTACGGCAGTTCTTGATGCGCCCGCGAATCCCACTCCCGTGGCGCAGCCGAAAACCGTGCAGTCACCGCAACTGAAAACCGAGGCTCAGCCCCAACGCAATGTCTCACCTGTTTCGATACAAAAAAGAAAAAGCTCCGCAGCACCTAAAAGAAGCAGCGGGCGCAATGCGCTGTGCATCGTGCTTTCCGTTTTCCTTGTAGTGCAAGTCGCAGCGGTGACGCTTTATGGCTGGCCGGGGCTTTTGGTGGGCGGCGGCCTTGGCAAAAGCGACAGCTTCACCTTGCAGCCGGGGCAGACGGCCATAGAAACCAAAAACGGCGTGACGGTGGATTTCGGCCCATATAACGCAATGGACGGAGAAAAGGTATCGGTAAAGGAACTGTCCGCCGACAGCGATAGCATAGAGGGCGGCACACGCACGACTTATACGATCATCGCTGGAGCGCGCAGCGAGTTTGACGGTCTTATCACCATCACGCTGCCCTATTCGGAGAACGAAACCGACCCCGGCAACGAGGAAGGCTCCGTGCTGGCAGAGTATCACAACCCGGAAACCGGCGAGTGGGAGCTGGTGGATTACACGGTCAATACCGAGGCTAATAATGTCGTTATCACCACCGACCATCTCTCCGACTACTGCACCGTGACCCTGCGGGACGCAGGTTCGCCTTACGCCCTGCTGTCCAAGTTCAGCAGTAAGCGGCTGGACGATGAAACCGCCGTGGCAATACTTCGCGAGTTTGAGCAGACCGGGCAGCCCGGCGAGGTGGGCGACAGCCTGCTGAGAAAGTTTTATGTGCAGTTTTTACCCTCGTATGCCCTCGATTATATTGGCAGCTATGATGTGGATACGGGCAACGCCGAGGCGGAGCTTGTACACGAGGTGATTGGCTGGCTCACCGATGTGAGCGAGCTGGCAGCGCAGGGCGGCGGCTACAAACAGGCGGCTAATGTGCTGGAAAAGAGCGGATATATGCTGCTGGGTCTTTCCGCCCTCTCGCTGGGCGACACGATGATTGATGCCTATAAGGGCAACGAATCCGCAGAAACGGTGGCGGCACAGGCGTATAAGCTGTCCTATAATGTCGGCACTGCGCTATTGGATTACAAAAGGATCACCACTGGCATGGTGCAGCTTTCCATGCTGGGCGTGATTGCCCTTGACTATTCTCTCAACAAATTCATGGTCGCCGCTGACCAGACCTACAAGGATGCGCTGTTTAACGTGGTGATTGCCTACAATGAGGAAATCCACCCTTGGACGGATGCCGAGTGGTACGCAAAAATCATGGGGCTTTACAAAAATCGGGGCGACGACCCGGAGAAATTCAACACCGCCTTGGACGGCATAATGGAAAACTACAGCTCCCGCTACTTTTTCGACAATGCGGAGGAGCAGCAGGTCGCCACCAATCAGGCGGGGCTGCACGCCTATACCACGGGCATTCTGCCGGAAACGGAAGCCGCCAAGGAGTATTGCATCCAGCAGTATAAGGCGCGTTTGGGAGAAAAGCTCCAACCGGTGCTTGCCGACGTGGTAAAAAAGATACAGTACGATTCTCGCAAGAGCTTTTCCAGTAACTCCCAAGAGCTGCGACAGGCGCTGAATGCCCCGCTGGAGTTTGAGATCGTCGAAGAAATCCCCGATGGCGAAAAGAGCAAGTACGCGGGTTGTACGGTGGTACTCTCCCGGTCAAACGCACCCATAATCGACGGTTGGACGGCGGCGCTGGATAAGGATGGGCGCGTTTCCCTTGACGTCACCATCGTGGGCTACATACAGACGGGACTTCCCACCCAGCTTCGTCTCTGGAATAAGGGCGACGACCATTATAAGGATGATCCGGCACTGACACAGGAGTTCAAGGTGACGGAAAAGGTCACGGTGATCCCGCTGGGCAGCACGGGCATCACACCAAAATGGTTTGAGGGGAGCTGGAAAAACGTTGATACTGACACAATTATTTACTTAGACATTCCAGACGACAAAACATTGGTTTATACAACCTTCGCTTACGGAGCAGATCAAACCACCCAGACAACTATTACTTTTGACCCGCATACATCATCAATTACAACGGAATACGCTCCCGGTTTAATCTCGCTTTCCGCAGCTACATATTACGGTTATGTTGAGGATGGGAAGGACTATATCCGTATTGGCCCATATAGTGGGGAAAAGATTCCGGGCAAGGAATTTATGTATTCCGAAAATGAGGCTATCTGTGTGCGGATAGAATGAGCAGAGGAGCATTATGATGACCGAGAAACAAAACCGTGGCTCTCCGCTGCCTGACATTAGCAAATCAAAGCGGGCTCTTCTGCGGGTTTCTTCCGTACTGATACTGCTTGCCGCCCTGCCCATGCTGCTGTGGTGTTTGAATCTCATCGACAACGCGGCACTGGACTACACCTACGCAGGGGCAGGCTGCTTTGCAGCGGCTATCGTCTACGCCTTTTCTATGGTGACGGCCATCGCGGGATTGGCCTTTGCGGGGCGGCTGCACCGGCATCGCCGGTGCCGGGTACTGGCTTATATCCAACTGGCGGCAGGAGTGCTGCTGATTCCCCTTCTTGCTTTCTACGCTGCGCTGACCCTGCCGCCGCTGTTCCTCCTGACCATCCTATATCTGTTCGGCGTGGGCTGGTGTGAATATTAAATCAACGATTGACGAGGTGATAAACCGTGGCAAAGAAGAAAAAGAACAACAAAATTCCCCTTCCCATATTCATCCTCATTTGCGCCGTACTGGTGTTTGCCATGTACATAAGCCTCAGCACGCTGGTGCTTGCGATTTGGGGAGAGAGCGTCATGGGTACGGTGGACAGCTATGACAGTCGCCGGGAGGATATGACGGCGCAGGAAAACAGCTCCCGCACCATATCGAAGGGCTATTGGTTCATGGCAAACGGCAAGGAATACCGGGGATATGTGATGTATTCGAGCGACGAGGCGTGGCCGAGTTTGGATGAGGGCGAAACACGCTCCGAGCGCATCAGCTACCTTTCGTTCCTCCCATATATCAACAAGCCGTCTGCCCTTTGTGAGTTTAGCAGCATGGGAGAGGTCGCCATCCTCTATCACATACTCTCGCCCATCGTCTGCCTGTTCCTGCTGATTTTAGTGATCCGCACTCAAAAGAAGCAAACGAAACAGAAGAAAAAGGCGGCGGAAAAACCCGCCGCGCCTCAAGCAATCGAAAGGAGTGATACGGATATGTTTTGTCCTAACTGCGGAAACAAGCTGCCGGAGGGTGCGGCTTTCTGTTCAGGCTGCGGCGCGAAGCGCCAGCAGACCGCACCCAATATCTGCGCTTCCTGCGGCACGGAAATGCCCAGCGACGCGGGTTTCTGTATAAGCTGCGGTACTGCAAAAGGGAACGGAGCGCCCCAGCCAGCACCCAACGGTGTAGCCTACGCCCCGCCGAACGCGGGACTTGTGGGTTTTTCGGATTATTGCAATCACCCGGAGATTTTGGCGGCGGCAAAGGGAAACAAAAAATTTGCCGTCGGCTGTATGTGGATACTTACCCTCGTGCCGCTCATCGGCTTCCCGATTGCCGGGCTACTCATACACGATATGCCTTTTGGCGAGGCTGCGGTCATCGGCGTGGGCATTGCCGTCGTGATGCTCATTTTCAACCTCATCGCGCTTCGCCGCGCCAAAAAGCCCATGTGGGAGGGCGTGGTTGTCAATAAGTACAGCAAGGAGAAAAGCGAACACCGGGGTGGCGAGGAAGACAATTACCGAACCTATACGGAATACACCACGGTCATCAATACTGACGCAGGCAAGAAAAAGACCATCGTGGAAAAGGACAGCGGACGGCATATGTACGATTATTTCTCCGTTGGTGACAGGGTGCGGTTTCATCCGATGTTCGGTACATACGAGAAATACGATAAGTCCAAAGACCGCATTATCTACTGTAATCTCTGCTCCATGATGAATCCCATCCAAAATGACCGCTGTAAGCGGTGTAATAATTTATTATTTAAGTAAACGGAGGATTATTTATGGATAATATCAGATATGATAGTCTAAGTGAAGCGGTTCTAATTGCCATAACCCGTTGTAAGCAATGGGAGTTTGCCCTGTCATCAGAAGAATTCTATGATGCTCAAAGCTTACAGGCAATGGCCTCAATAAGCGATGAGGAGAATCCGTGTGATGAGGACAGCTTTTATTTGGTGTCTCCTGCCGGTGCTATTGGGTTTTCAGAGGATGGGGAAGCTATTGAATGGCTGTTTATCCCGGTAAATCATAATGAAGATCTGCCCCTGGAAGTGGAGATAACGGCTAATTTTTGTGCCCAATGCGGAGGAGGTATTAGTCCTGGGGCACGGTTTTGCGGCTCCTGTGGCAGGAGGATTTAAAAGGTAAAGCCTAACCTCGATTAAAAGCATTCCCTTGTCACTCATCGGAAGTACTGATAGATTGACTGCTCAATAGTTGTACGCTATAATGTACGTATACGAGGGGAAGCGGGGTGAGCGAAATGCTTAATACAAATATAACCAATTTCAGGAAAGATATTTTTAAAATTTTGGAGCAGACTATAAAATTTAATGAGCCGGTTAATATAAGCACTAAGGATGGAAATGCCGTAGTTATTAGCGAAGAAGATTATAACGGGTTAATGGAAACCTTGTATTTATCATCAATGCCAGCGGTAAAAGAAAGTATTATTGAAGGGCTTAATACGCCTGTTTCTGAATGCATAGCTGAAGATGAGGTTGACTGGTGATGTATAGGGTAGTGTATACCAAAAAGGCCATAAATGATATACCTAAGTTGAAAGCGGCCGGATTAGAGAAAAAAGCCCGGGCCCTTATTGAACTCCTGAAAGAAAACCCCTATCAATCGCCACCGCCATTGGAAAAGCTAAAAGGCGACTTAAGCCGCGCATTTTCACGCAGGATAAATATTAAGCATAGACTTGTCTATGAGGTAATCGAGGAAGAAAAGACCGTTAAAATATTAAAGCTATGGACGCATTATGAATAATGTAATGTAAATAATTTCTTACCGCCACTTTATTTAGAAAGTGGAAGATTTTAATATAGTTTTTAAGGATATTTGACTGAATCTGGGGCTAACCTGGAGACCAGAGTATCAGTGTATAAATTTTCTTGCATGGAAAAATTAAATGTGATATACTCCTTATGGATTTAAGTAGGAGCTGCGCTTCTCACCTTACAACTTAAAGTTCGTAAGGTAGTAATAACTAAGTTAAATTATATTATATTCATCGGCAAATATAATTTTTAAGTGGCATTAGTTATTTAAGCGAGTTTCTAAGCAAACTCGCTTTTTTATTTTTATAGGAGGTGAACTTCTTATCAGCAAGGACTGGAGAGTTAATGAAGAAATCCGGGCTAGAGAGGTAAGGTTGGTAAGTGATGCCGGAGAGCAATTAGGTATAGTTCCCATGGGGGAAGCTCTTGATATGGCCATACAAAAAGGTCTTGATTTAGTGGAGGTAGCTCCTTCCGCTAAACCCCCGGTATGCCGTCTTATGGATTTTGGCAAATTCAAATTCGAACAAGGCAAAAGAGAAAAAGAAGCTCGTAAAAAACAAAAGGTGATATCTGTAAAAGAAATTAAGATGCGTCCTAATATTGATGAACATGATTTACAGACTAAAGCCAAAAATGCTCGGAAGTTTATTGATGCAGGGGATAAGGTTAAAGTTACGGTTATGTTTAGGGGCAGACAAATTACCCATCCCGAAATTGCTGAAAAACTTTCACATAAATTTGCTGAGGTTTTAGCTGACATATCAACTATTGAGAAACTGCCTAAAGTTGAAGGAAAAAATATGGTAATGGTTCTCGTACCGAAAACAGACAATGACAAGAAGGAGGAAGCATAATGCCTAAAATGAAATCCCATCGTGGGGCAGCTAAAAGATTTAAAAAGACCGGTAACGGTAAGATTAAAAGGTCAAAAGCTTATGCTAGTCACTTACTTGGTGGTAAATCCCCCAAAAGAAAAAGAAATCTTCGTAAAGCTGGTTTAGTCAGCGAGCAAGAAAATAAAAGAATTAGTAAACTAATTCCTTATTAAGCTTTATACATTGAAGGAGGTATTTTAAGTCATGCCTAGAGTAAAGCGTGGAGTCACTTCACATAAAAGACATAAAAAGATACTTAAAGCAGCTAAAGGGTATGTAGGCAGTAAGTCCAAACTATACCGGGTTGCTAATCAACAAGTAATGAAATCAGGCAATTATGCCTATGTTCATAGAAAACTCAAGAAAAGAGAATTCAGAAAGCTGTGGATTGCCAGAATCAATGCGGCAGCCAGAGATAATGGAACTAGTTACAGCAAACTGGTTCATGGCCTTAAAGTAGCGGGAGTTGATGTTAACCGTAAAGTCCTGGCTGATTTAGCCATTACTGATCCTCAAGGTTTTAAAGAATTGGCTGAACTGGCCAAACAAAATGTTAAATAAACCTAGTTATCTAGTTATTCTGAAAAAGTATGGTTAAGTCAACCATACTTTTTTTAATACTATCAGGTTAATATTAAAATGATGATAGTATAAGAAAAACTAAGTTAGGATGAAGGAATTTAATGAAAACTATTACTTCACGGGATAACCGTCATATAAAAGAATGTCTTAAACTAAAGAAACGAAAATACCGGGACATAAGCGGGTTATTCGTAGTGGAAGGATTAAAGATAATTGAAGAAGCTCAAGCTGCTTCTAATCTTAAGATTCGTTATATATTCGCGGAAGAATCTGTCGCCTTAAACTATCCTCTGCAAGATTTAGGGGCGGAAGTTTTTATGGTAAATAGCCGCTTAATGGAAGAAATAAGTAATACTGATACTCCCCAAGGCCTAGTTGCTATAGTGGAGAAGCCGGTATGGGATATTACAGCCATAAAAAATAATGCCTCTTTGCTAGTATTACTAGATGGTATTGCGGACCCGGGTAATATGGGAACTATTATCAGGACTGCCTGGGCTTTCGGGGCTGGAGGCATATTATTAACTAATGACTGTGTTGACCCTTTTAGTCCTAAAGTGGTACGTTCAACTATGGGAGGAATTTTTAACCTGCCGGTTTTTGAGGATATTACAATTAGTGATATTAATGATTTGAAGGAATCCGGATTCCGATTAATAAGTTCCGCCGTAAATGTTGCGGCTAGTTACTACGAATGCGATTTTACCAAGCCTGCAATCATTACGATTGGCAATGAAGCTCATGGGGTTAGCCCCGAGCTATTGAAGAAAAGCGATGTTTTGGTCACAATTCCAATAAATCCTTGTGTTGATTCATTGAATGCAGGGATTGCCTGTGGTATAATCTTAAGCGAGGTATGGAAACAAAAGACCTCTCAAGCATATTGTTAGCAAATATAACAATATGCTATAATTATACTAGTGGGGCTACTTTTTAGAAGAAAGGTGGACCAAGCATGTTTAATGACGCGGACAGTCTTTGGCGGCTTTTTGAAAAATCAGGTTGTATAACCTATTATCTTCTCTATAAATTAATTATTACCCAATAATTAACTAAAGACATTGAACAGGACTAGTAACTTACTCATAACTTGGCAGGGAGACTGTATCGTAGACTGAAAGTACAGTTAGGGGAAGGTAAGTGAATTCACCTGGGAGTTGGAGGCTGAAATAGCAGTAGGTCTTGCCGGTTGTCGCCGTTATAGACGCTTAAGAGAGTCGGTTTAAAACTGACTAATTAGGGTGGTACCGCGGAAGCGTTATAAGAACTTTCGTCCCTGGCCGGGATGAAAGTTCTTTTATTTTGCGATCAGAGCAGTATAATAATGCTATTAATGATAGTATAAGGAAGCTGGATCATGTGTCTCGAGGCCAATAAGGTACAAGAGCAAGTTTTAGAGTTTTTTTAAATCTGTTAAGGAGTGAAGTAGGATGTTAGAAAAGCTGAATATGATAAAAGAAGCTGCAGAACAAGAATTGCAGTCTATAAACTCAATGCCTGACTTAAATGAGTTTAAAGTAAAATTACTGGGCCGTAAAGGAGAAATGACCCTGCTCTTAAGAGGGCTTAAGGATTTACCTCCTGAACAAAAGGGAGAAGTCGGTAAACTAGCTAATCAAATTAAAGACGCCTTAGAAGCCTTAACCGAATCGAAAGCCCAAGAGATTAAAGCCCGAGATTTAAACCTTAAATTAGCCCAGGAAGCTATTGATGTTACTTTGCCCGGCTTACCTATGACCTGTGGAGCTAAACATCCTTTAACTCAAATGGCGGAAGAAATAAAGGCTATCTTTATCGGGATGGGCTTTGCTATTGCAGAAGGGCCCGAGGTAGAGTTGGATTATTATAATTTTGAAGCTTTAAATATCCCTAAGGAACATCCGGCCCGGGATATGCAGGATTCTTTTTACATATCGGAAGAGATTGTATTAAGAACTCACACTTCCCCGGTGCAGGTTAGAACTATGGAAAAATTGGCTCCTAAGCTGCCGGTTAAAATTATTGTTCCCGGTAAAGTATACCGCCGGGATGATGATGCGACTCATTCACCGATGTTCCATCAAATAGAAGGATTAGTCATAGATGAGAAAATTACTTTTGCTAACTTAAAGGGGACCTTGATGTTATTTGCTCAAAAAGTTTTTGGGGATGAGGTTAAGGTACGCTATAGACCAAGTTTTTTCCCTTTCACCGAACCTAGTGCGGAAATGGATATTTCCTGTGTTCATTGTCAGGGAGCCGGCTGCCGGGTTTGTTCCCATACCGGTTGGTTAGAAATTCTGGGGGCAGGAATGGTTGATCCCCGGGTCTTAAAATATGGTGGTTACGACCCTGAGACAGTGACCGGCTTTGCTTTTGGCCTGGGCATAGAAAGGATTGCCATGCTAAAATACGGAGTCAATGACTTACGATTGTTTTTTGATAATGATAAACGTTTTTTAACTCAGTTTTAGGAGGTGGACATTGATGAGTGTATCATTGAATTGGTTAAAAAAATATGTGGATATTAATATAAATCCCGAGGAACTGGCCCATAAGCTTACTATGGCCGGTATAGCTATCGAAGGGGTGGAAGCGCTTGATAGTGATACTATTTTAGAATTAGAACTGACTCCTAACCGGGGGGATTGTTTAGGGCTGATAAATTTGGCCCGGGAAGTAGCAGCCATAACTGGTGAGAAACTAAATATACCCCCATTAAATATAAAAGAAAACGATGAAGATATTGATGAGTATGTAACGGTAAAAATAGAGGATAGCGACCTTTGTAAAAGGTACACGGCCAGATTAATAAAAAATGTGGCGATAAAACCATCTCCCCAGTGGCTGCAGGATGCTTTGACCAGTTCAGGTATCAGGCCTATTAATAATGTAGTTGATGTTACTAACTATGTTATGCTGGAGACTAATCAGCCTTTACACGCTTTTGACTACGACTTATTGGGAGAGGCCAAAACTATCCTGGTTAGAAGAGCTAAACCTGGTGAAGTTATCGTAACTTTAGATGAATCGGAAAGAATCTTAGACAGTGATATGTTAGCTATCACTAATGGAGAAAAACCTATAGCTTTAGCCGGAGTTATGGGGGGCTTAGACTCGGAAATTAATGATAATACCGTAAATGTACTGTTGGAATCAGCCCATTTTTACGGACCTAATATAAGAAGAACTTCTAAGCAGGTCGGTTTAAGGAGTGATTCATCAGTACGTTTTGAAAAAGGCACTGATGTTAATGGGGTAATATATGCGGCTAACCGGGCGGCCGACTTGATTCAAGAGTTAGCCGGCGGGGAAATAGTTAAAGGTATAGCAGATGTTTATCCTAATCCGCAAAGCAATTTAACTATAACCGTCCGTCCCTCCCGGGTTAATGACCTATTAGGAACCGATTTAAAGGTAGAAGAAATAGTAAGTTATTTCGTAAGTTTAGACTTTGATGTGCAAAAAAATGAGGAAGGTCTGTTAGTAGAAGTTCCTACTTACCGTCCGGATTTGGAATTGGAAGTGGACTTAATTGAGGAAATAGCCAGGTTATACGGTTATGATAATATTCCGGCCACCTTGCCGGTAGGTGATACTACCCAAGGAGGATTAAATGAATATCAAAATTTCAAAGCCCGGGTAACATCAATATTTGCTCAAAATATGCATGAAGTAGTTAACTATAGCTTTATCAGCCCGGCTATGTTTGATAACTTACTTTTACCTGGTGATAGTGAATTACGTGAGGTAGTAAAAGTAGCTAACCCCTTATCAGAGGAACAAAGTGTTATGCGTACTATTTTACTGCCCGGATTATTGGAAAATATCAGCCGGAATTTGTCCAGGAAAAATAGCAACTTATCTTTCTTTGAAATAGGGTCAGTTTTTAATCCCCAAGAGCAAGGCTTGCCTGATGAGCGGCTGAAGCTGGGAGCAGTAGTTTGCGGAACTAGTGAAGTAAATTGGCTAAAACATAAATTCAATATGGACTTTTTCTATTTGAAAGGTATCCTGGAACATTTTTTAAATGAAATGGGCATAAGTGAATATGAGTTTAAAGCCACCGCCACCGCCGGTTATCATCCAGGCAGAAATGCGGTAATAATGGTTAAGGAAACTCCCGTGGGGATAATTGGTGAAGTGCATCCTTTAGTTTTGGAGAACTTTAGCATTAAGGAGACCGTATGTGCCTTGGAATTAGAACTAGATGAGATTTATAAATTAAGTTCTAAAAAAGCCATGTTGGAGTCTATTACTAAATATCCGGCGGTAGAAAGGGATATTGCCGTATTGTTGAAAAACGATATTATGGCCAGTGCAGCGGTAAAAGCTATTAAAGCCGGGGGAACCGAATTACTGCGGGATGTGGTAGTTTTTGATGTTTATACCGGCGGCCAAGTTCCGGAAGGATATAAAAGTATAGCTTTTAAATTAAAATTGCAAGCGGCGGAAAAGACTTTAACCGAAAAGGATGTAAATGAAGTGGTACAAAACATTTTAGATAAGCTGGAACAAGATTTGGAAGCGAAGCTGCGCTAAGTATAAATAGACTGGAAAGAGGGCTAAAGCCCTCTTTTATTTTGCTTACTTTCAGATTAGCAGGGGTATGTTATAATGTTATCCGGGAAGGAGGAGAAAATATGGACAAAAATCAACTGGTTACAGTAACAATAAATGGAGCAGGAGAATTTAAAATTCCCCGGAATACAAGAGTTGCCGATTTTTTAGACTCCTTAAAACTTGAGGCTAAGCATCCCGTAGTAGCGGTAGTTATTAATAATCATATTAGCGATTTAAACACCTCTATTCGAGAAGACAGTTATATGAAACTCTTAGATACGTCAACCGAGGCAGGGTTAAGGATTTATAGGCGCAGTGCCACTTTTATATTAATTAAAGCCAGTCGTGAATTATTTTCTGACCGGCAATTAATAGTAAAACATTCTTTATCTAACGGTTTATACTGCGAATTTAAGGATGTTGAAACTAATGATGGTGAAGTAGCGGCAATCGAAGAAAAAATGCGGGAAATAGTGAATGCTGCTCAACCTATTAACAGAATAGTAGTGGCTAAAGAAGAAGCCCTTAAAATATTTAGCAGGCAAGGGCAGGAAGATAAGGTTACCTTACTAAGCCATAGGGAAAAGGAACAAGTTCATGTTTTTGAATTAGAGGGGTTTTACGAATACTTTTATGGGTATATGCTACCCAACACTGCTATGGT
>JAEWZB010000103.1 GCA_023395515.1 Bacillota bacterium | reverse complement strand
CCTTACTGGCTAAAGAAGTGCTGGAAATTGAGAAAGCGGCCGGTTCCCGTTTTTTAGCCTCACCCAGTTTTCGTAAATTAGTTACTGCTCAACAGGCAGGAATTAAGCAAATGGCTGTAGTAGGGCGGCCCTGCCAGATTCAAGCTTTAAGAAAATGGGATTATAATAGCCCCCCGGATAAGCCTAAATTAGATGTAATAAGTATCGGGCTATTTTGTATGTGGTCATTACAGTGGAGCTTTAAAGAATATTTGCAAAAAGAATTTCCTAATGAAGAAATTGTCCGTATTGCTATTCCGCAAGAGGGTGTGGAAGTAGTAACCGCCAGTCAAAGCAGAATTATACCTTTTGATGAGGTGAGACAATATATTCGACCGGGTTGTAATTATTGCTTAGACATGACTGCCGAATTAGCAGATATATCGGTAGGAGCTTTAGAAATCAGCCCGGGATGGAATACGGTATTTATCCGTAGTGAAAAAGGTCAGGATTTATTTACTAAAGCTATACAAAGAGGTTATTTAGTAGTTGAAGACTATCCTGAAGAAGAACTGAATAGATTAAAACAAGCTTCTTTAGGTAAAAAAGCGCGGAGTTTAAATAATATTGCTGAAGCCCAAGCTAATGGGATTAAGCCCTTTATTGATTTAGACAATGGCGAATATGCTCAAATCAGACAGCAGGCAGAAGGGGTGGTGAAGTAGATGGAATGGATGATAACTGCCAATCAACCTGGTAAAACTTACTTAATACAAGGTAATGAAGCTATATCTAGGGGAGCCCTGGAAGCAGGAATCTCTTTTGCCGCTGCTTACCCAGGTTCACCTTCTTCAGAGATATTAACTATGTTAGGTCATGTAGCTAATGAAATGGAGCTTTACGCGGAATGGTCGACTAATGAAACTTGTGCTTTAGAGGCATGTATGGGGGCTTCCTTTGCTAACGTGCGCTCCCTATGCATTATGAAGCAAAATGGCTTATTAGTAGTAGGAGATGCTTTACATAGTGCCGCTCTTTCCGGAGTGAAGGGAGGATTAGTTTTAGTAGTAGCTGATGATCCCAGTGCCCATTCCAGTACTAATGAATTTGATTCCAGGCATCAAGCCCGCTCGGCTGCTATACCTATGCTGGAACCTGCTACTATGCAAGAAGCTAAAGATATGGTCAAGTGGGCTTTCGAATTATCGGAACAATTGCAGCAACTGGTAATGGTGCGGGGAGTAACCCGTATTTGCCATGGACGCAGTAATGTAACCTTAGGGGCAATGCCGGTCGAGATCAAAAGACCGGCTACTATTGGGGAATGGGACCGGATGATAGCTATTAATTGGTTTAAAGATGCCCAGTTGGCTAAGTTGGAGCAGGCTCAAGAGATCTTTGAAGAATCTCCGTTTAACTGGTATATAGGGCCGGAAGACAGTGATTTATTAATTATAACTTCTGGTACCGGTTGGTTTTATAGCCGGGAAGCAGTAGAAACTTTAGGTTTACAAGAGTCAGTAGGTATTTTAAAACTGGGTTGTACCTGGCCTCTACCGGAAAAGCTAATAATTAAGCATTTAGCAGCTACGAAAAAAGTTTTAGTAGTAGAAGAAGTAGACCCCTTTTTAGAACAGAATATTGCGCAAATTATGGCTTACCATCCGGGCTTGCAGGTGGAATTGTTAGGTCGTCAGGGTCAAAAAGCTTTGCCCCGGGCGGGAGAATTAAACCCTGATGTAGTAAGAAATGCTTTAGCCGCAATAACTAAAACCGATTATACCGGGCCGCAGATGGAGATGATACCTGCTGAAGACGCGGTAGTAATACCGGCCCGGGATTTAACTTTTTGTGCCGGATGTCCCCACCGGGCTTCTTTCTTCCTGCTCAAACAGACTATCCGCATTCATGAAGGGCAAGGAGTAGTTATGGGGGATATTGGTTGTTATACTCTGGGCGGCCAGAGGGCCGGCCATTATTTATATAATTACTTAGGCTGTATGGGAGCGGGAATTAGTGCTGCTGAAGGTCTGGGTCAATTAAACCGTTTTGGCTTTAAGCAGCCGGTAATCGCTTTAGCCGGAGACTCAACTTTTTTCCATTCGTGTATGCCTGCCTTAGTTAATGCTAAATACCATGATGCCAATATGTTATTTGTTATTTTAGATAATTCAGCAACTGCTATGACTGGCTTCCAACCTCATCCGGGAATCGGATTAACCGCTATGGGTAAAGCTGCCCAGCCTATTTCTATTAAGAATGTAGTTGAAGCTATGGGCTGTAAGGTAACTGTAGCTGATCCTTATAATATTGAAGAAACTACCGAGGTAGTATACGGGTTACTGAAAGAACCCGGTCTTAAGGTTTTAATTTTAGAGCAAGAGTGTGCCACCTTAGCCGTGCGTAAACAGAAAAAAAGAAAGGTATGGGTAGACCCCGAGTTATGCAGAGGGGATAACTGTGGTTGCGGCAGGTTCTGCAGCCGGGTCTGGGGCTGCCCCGGGAACATCTGGGATTATGAAGCCCAAAAGGCTGCTATTGATGAAGTCGTATGTATTGGCTGCGGGGTCTGTGCCACTCTTTGTCCGGCTGGCGCCATTAAGGTAGAGGGAGGGGAAGCTAATGAGTAAAGAGCTGATTAAAGACCCGTTAAACATTATCATATGCGGAGTGGGAGGACAGGGAAATATTTTAGCTACTGAACTCTTAGGTTCGGCCCTGGTAGATAAAGGTTATTTTACTAGTGTGGGAGAAACTTACGGAGCTTCCCAGCGCGGAGGCGCAGTTATGAGCCATGTGAGGGTATCGCTTAATACGGAATATGGGGTGTTAATACCTAGAGGGGAAGCCGATATTATTATCGGTTTTGAGCCCATAGAAACCTTACGGGTAGCCCGGGAATTTGCCAATAAAGACACTTGGGTCATATTTGACTCCCGGCCAAACTATCCTTTAGGAGTTCTCATCGGTGAAGCCGCTTACCCGGCTATTGCAGAAGTAGAGAAGGAACTGCAGCAATTATGCGGCCGGGTTATGATTGTAGAAGCTACTGATTTAGCGGTAAAAGCAGGAAATAGTCAGGCGGCTAACGTTCTCTTAATGGGAGCCCTTACGGCTATTCCCCATGTGCCTATAAATGATGAAGATTATGACCAGGTTCTAAGCCGGCGTTTTAAAGGGGAGACCTTAAGGCTTAATCAACTAGTATTTCAGCTAGGTTATGACCAAGTAAAAAAGTAGTTTGGATGGTGGTTATTCCTGGAAGGGGGGAACAATTTGAAAGCATTAGCTCAAGACTTAGGCAGATTTTTAGGAGCAAATCAGATTTTAACCGTGAGGGAAGACTTATTGCCTTACGCTAATGACGCTACTCACTATTTTAAAAGCCGGATACCTGATGCGGTAGTTTTGCCGCATAATACCGCAGAAGTGGCTCAAGTGATGCTGTACGCATATAAAGAGGGAATTCCCGTTACTCCGCGGGGAGCCGGCAGTGGCTTATCGGGGGGATGTACCCCGGTAAAGGGCGGCATAGTAATAGACACTAAGCGTATGAACAAAATTGTGGAGATAGACCAAAGCAATATGACTGCTAAGGTAGAAGCCGGTATAGTCTTAAAAAGGTTTCAAGATACGCTGGAAAAGCGGCGCCTTTTTTATCCGCCTGACCCTCAAAGTGCCAGTGTATGTACTATAGGAGCCAACGTAGCTACCCGAGCCGGGGGACCTAGAGGGGTAAAATACGGAACTACGGGCAATTACGTATTGGGACTGGAGGCCGTACTGCCTGATGGTTCCATAATTAATACCGGAGGAAAATTTGTTAAGCAATCGGTAGGTTATGATTTAACCCATTTAATGACGGGATCGGAAGGTACTTTAGGAGTTATAACCGGAGTTAATTTACGTTTACTGCCCTTGCCGGAGGCTAACAAGACGGTAATCGTAGTCTGCGATTCCTTAGAACAAGCCGCCGAAATAGTAGCGGAAATAATTGCCCGGGGGGCAGTTCCTGCTATGTTGGAGTTTTTAATAAAATTAGCTATTACGGTTATGAATAATTATTTTTCTCCTCCTCTGCCTACTGATGGAGAAGCTTATTTATTCATGTTATTTGATGGAACTGCCGCCCAAGTAGAAGCAGAAGCTGCCATCGTCAGTCAGATTTGCCATGATATGAAAGCCCGGGAAGTACGGGTTGTCGAAGACCCCAAAGCTGCAGATAATTATTGGACAGCGCGGGCTAATGTTTATCCTCTTATTCAAACTATTTTTGATCGGGCTAATAGTGAAGATGTAACTGTACCCAGAAATAAAATCCCTGATTTTGTCCGGGCGGTACAGTCTATTTCCGCATCGGTAGGAGTTATGATAGGTCTGGCCGGTCATGCCGGAGATGGCAATATGCATCCTTCGGTACTATATTCCCAAGTTACCCCGGAAGCGGAAGCTAAAGCTAAAATTGCCATAGATCAGGTAATTAGAGCCGGATTAGACTTAGGCGGCACTATTTCCGGTGAACATGGGATTGGGATTCATAAAGCGGAATATTTAGAGTGGGAGTTGGGTAAAACCCAAATCGACTTAATGAAGCGGATTAAGCAGGCTTTTGATCCCAAAAACATTATGAACCCCGGCAAAATATGGCTAGAGGAGGGTGAAAGCAATGTTTAAGTTGGAAGAATATACTAAGATAATTGAAAAGTGCTCCCATTGCAGTTACTGCCAATCTACCTGTCCCTCCTTTTTAGCCGAAATGTCGGAAAGCTCGGTAGCTAAAAACCGGCTGTTACTTATTAAAGAAAGCCTTATGTACGATCGTATGCCGGTAACTAAACGAACCCGGGAAATTTTAGACAGTTGTTTACTATGTACAAATTGTACCCAAACTTGTTCCAGTAAAGTACCCATTGATGAAATTGTAATTGCGGCCCGGATCAAGATGGCATCTAAAGGAGCCGGGGGACTTAAAAATCTAGTAATGGGTAAAATGCTTACCCAAAGAGGCTTAACTAGTGTATTAGGCAAAGCCGGTTCTATGGCGCAAAAGCTAGGAATTGCTACCAAGGAAATACCTAGTTTAGCCGGTACATCTTTTGACAAAATGTATGCCGGTACTATTTCACCGGTGGGAGCAGTGGAAAAACGGGTAGCTTACTTTGTGGGATGCGGCACTAATTTTATTTTCCCGGATACTGGTGAAGCGGTAGTTAAAGTGCTGAACCATAATGGCATAGAAGTGGTTATTCCTCCCGGGCAAGTTTGTTGTGGAATTCCTTCTATATCAGAAGGTGATTTGGAAGCGGCGGCCAGTATGGTGGAAACTAATGTTAAATTATTGGCTGACCTAGAGGTTGATGCTATAATTACCGACTGTACTTCCTGTGGCATGATGTTTAAGGAAAAAGCAGCCAAATGTTTTCCGGCTGACCATCCTTTGCAAGAAAAGATTGCTGCAGTAAATGCTAAAATGTATGAAATAACTGATTATCTGCACAATCAAGGCTTAGCAGTGAAGCCGGATAACTTGGATATAAAATGGAGTTATCATGTACCTTGTCACCGTGGTTGGTCACCTACGGTAAAAGATGCTCCCCGTAATCTCTTAGCTCAAATACCGGGAGCTAATCTTCAGGAGCTGGATAATCCCGAGCAATGCTGCGGCGGGGCCGGAACTTATTTTATGGAGCACCGGGAAACCGCTGAAAAGATTAGGGCTAAGCGGTTAGAGGATATTAGTAATACCGAATCAGATATGCTTCTTACCCAATGTCCGGTATGCCGCTTTTATCTGGGGTTCCAGATTAAAGACCGGGAAGTAACTCACCCCATAAAAATACTGGCCCGGGCTTACGGTTTACAATAATTTCGTAGAACCGGATACCATGTGAGGAGGGGGCTCCGCCTACCGGATAAGGCTTCGCTCCCAAATGTAAATAGGAATATAGTTTTCAAATCAATGATGACACGGATAATGGCTTAATTGCCTATTATCCGTGTTTTTTATTCAGCTTTCAGTTTTTAAGGTGTATAATTGTATTAGTTTATGTTAGTTTTAATCGGTTATTGACGGTTTACGATTGGTATTGATATAGTTGATGATATGAATATAGTTTAAGTACGTTGGAATCAGAGAGAGTTCTTAGAAAAAGGAAAGGCAGGAGAAGAAGATGAGAACCTTTGAAGAAGATCTGCAAGCCGCCGCTGCATATCACGGGCATTTATGCAACGGAATGTTCATTGGGGTAAGGATGTCCCGCTATGCTATGAAGCTATTAGGCATTGAGGAGCCCCTGGCGTATAAAGATCTAATCGTTTATTCAGAAATTGACCGCTGTGCTTCGGACGCCGTGTGTGTAGTTACCGGCTGTACTATGGGCCGTAAGCGCTTGAAGCTGGTAAATTACGGCAAATTAGCGGCTACCTTTGTAGATTTGGCTACTGACAAAGCTATAAGAATTTCCCCTAATAAAGATGTGCAAATGCCGGACGATGCTGACCCCTATCAATTCTGGGCCGGCTTTAGTGATGAGGAATTATTTAAACAGGAAGAAGTAACTGTTGATATTTTGCCCCGGGATTTGCCGGGAAAACCGCAGAACAGGGCAGTTTGCGGCCAGTGCGGGGAAAAGATTCTGGATGGGCGGGAAATACAGAAAGACGGACAGACCTTATGCTTAGCTTGTGCTGATAAGCCTTATTACCGTTTGACGAAAGAGCAGGATTGAGATGAAGAGTATGTGGCAGATTTATGATGATTTGATTGCCTCTATTCCGGAAGATTTGACGGTTAAAGATTGCCTGGTTGGTGTTAACTGGACCCTGGTTCGTTCCCGGACTACCGGAACGGCCATGACTATGGAGAATGGCATGGGTGCAGTAAGAAATTGCGGAGCTTTAATTGGCATGCCGGTCAAGGAACTGGCGGAATACGTAAAGTCATGGAACAACCTGGAAGCATGTATGGGCTTAGCTGCCATTAATTCAGTTTACAATACGGTGGAACGTTTAGAAGAGCTCACTAAAAAGAGCCTGGCCCAGCAGCCTCAGGAAAGCGCGTTCCAGACCTTCCGTGAGGAAATTAAGGGGAAGAAAGTGGCTGTAATCGGTCATTTCCCGGGTCTGGAAGAATTAGAAGCATGGTGCAGCCTTTCAGTTCTTGAGCGCAATCCCCAGCCCGGTGATTTTCCTGACCCGGCTTGTGAATATATTTTACCGGAACAGGACTATGTCTTTATTACCTCAACTACGTTAATCAACAAGACCCTGCCGCGTCTGTTGGAAATCAGCCGACCAGCTAGGGTCATTATGGTTGGTCCCAGCACCCCATTGCACCCGGTTTTATTTAATAACGGGGTAGATACTTTGGCCGGATCAGTAGTAGATGACGATAAAGTCTGGACCTATGTCCGGCAGGGCGGATTAGGACAGCGCATCTTTAAACAAGGTTGTCATATGGTTAAGGTTCATAAAAGCGATCTTAGTTTAAACGAATTAAATGTTTGATGATAAGAGCAGTTAAGGACGTGAAACGGTGAATAGAGGGCAACGGGGAAATGTGAGTGGAAAACTGCTGAAAGTTGACAAGCGGCAAACAATATCGTGGGAGAAAATCTTGCCGGTGCTGCCCATTATTGCTTTCTTGCTCTCCTTTCCACTGGGCAGGTATGGCATTAATCCGTTGGAGCTGATTACAGTTTTGTTGTCGAAGATATTTCCTATTGAACAAACCTGGTCTGATACGGTAGAAACTGTTATATTCCAGGTCCGGTTGCCGCGTATTTTTGCAGCTATGATGATTGGTGCCGCTTTATCGGTGGCCGGCGCGGCCTATCAGGGTATATTCAAAAATCCCCTGGTTTCTCCAGACATTCTGGGAGCTTCAGCCGGTGCCGGCTTTGGTGCGGCTTTAGGTATTTTTTATTCATTCGGCGTTATTGGAATTCAAGCTTCATCTTTCTTATTTGGGTTGGTGGCAGTTGGCCTGGCTTACGCAGTAGGAGGCAGAATCCGTCATGACCCTATGTTAGCTTTGGTATTGGCGGGGATTCTTATCAGCACCATTTTTACGTCTTCTACCTCCTTGCTGAAATTTTTGGCCGACCCTTACTCCAAGCTGCCGGAAATTACTTATTGGATGATGGGGAGCCTGGCTTCTATTGCCCCATCCGATGTCGGGTTGGCACTTATACCGATGGCCTTGGGGCTGATACCGCTGTATTTGCTGAAATGGAGACTGAATGTTTTATCCATGGGAGATGAAGAGGCTAAAGCGCTGGGCATGGAAACCGGACGCCTGCGTTTTTTGGTGATTTTATGTGCAACGTTAGCTACGTCCGCATCTGTAGCGATTAGTGGACAGATCGGTTTTGTCGGCTTGGTGATTCCGCATCTGACCCGCATGCTGGTCGGACCTAATTACAAGCAATTAATCCCGGCATCTATACTATTGGGAAGTACCTATTTACTGGTGGTGGACGATTTGGCCCGGATGCTGTCCACGGTGGAAGTTCCCCTCGGTATTCTGACATCTGTCATCGGCGCGCCGTTTTTCATCTATCTGATATTACGGAACAAAGGAGGATGGCAATGAACTTCAGCTTAATTAATGCTAAATGCGGGTATGGTACCCGGACAGTACTGCAGGATGTATCGCTGACCGTAAAATCAGGGGAGGTCTTGTGTATTTTAGGCCCCAACGGAACAGGCAAAACCACATTGTTTAAGTCCATTCTGGGCTTACTGGGTATGCAGGATGGCAAGGTCGAGCTGGATGGCAAAGACATGGCGACCTTATCACGGGCTGAATTTGCCAAAAGGATCGGATATATTCCCCAAGCTCATAATCCGCCGTTTCCGTTTAAGGTTATTGATGTGGTCTTGATGGGACGCACTGCTCATTTGGGGCCATTTGCGTCTCCGGGCAAAGCAGACCAAAAAATTGCCGAAGAAATCATCGAAACTTTAAACATAGGCCATTTGCGCCATAAAGTATATACGGAAATTAGCGGTGGTGAGAAACAGTTGGTGCTTATAGCACGGGCTTTGACCCAAAAGCCATCTATGCTGGTAATGGATGAACCGACTGCGGCGCTTGATTTTGGCAATCAATTGCTGGTATTAAGCCATATCAAAAAGCTGGCCGACAGCGGTCTAATTGTGGTCATGGCTTCTCATTTTCCCGATCACGCTTTTCTTTATGCCTCCAAAGTCATTCTCTTAAAAGCAGGTGGCGTGTATGCGGTGGGAACTCCGGCGGAAGTAATTACCGAAAAGAATCTTAAAAGTCTCTACGGGGTTGACGTTAAAATCGTCAGTACCGGTCTCCACAAGCTTCCTATGGGGATGGAAGAAAGAGAAATAAAAGTCTGCGTTCCAGTGCTGAACGCTTCTTAAATCTGTACATTTACTAATGAATGATAACTTTTGGCAGGGAATCAAAAATAAAAAATCAGGAGGGTTAAGGATGTCTAAGAGAAGATTTAAATCAATTTTATCTGTTTTGCTGGTAGGCATATTTATTTTAAGTCTGGGACTTACCGGTTGTAGTAAGCAGGCGGATGCTCCCGTGGAAACTCCCCCGCCGCCCGAAGCTACGACTAGGACAATTACTGATGATATGGGGCGCAGTCACACGGTTCCTATGGAAATCAACAAAGTGTTCAGCACCAGCCCTATTGGGACCATCGTGACATATACGCTGGCCCCGGAAAAGATGGTGGGCTGGAACTATGATCTGCGTGAGGGCGAAAAAGAATATATTCTGCCTGAACTGTATAATTTGCCTAATCTGGGCGGCTGGCAGTCTAAAAGCACCGGCAACATTGAAGAGATTATTAAAGCTAAACCCGATGTCATTATTTCTATGGGGGACCTAATGGGAGAGAGCGATATTTCCTTTGCCGATAAAATCCAGCAGCAGACTGGTATTCCTGTCATCCTGGTGAGCCTGCCATTGAAAGAAATGGATAAAGCTTATACATTTATGGGCGAACTCCTCGGAACCGAAGAAAAGGCAACCGAGCTAGCAACTTATTATAAGGAGGTTCTGGCTGATATTCAGTCCAAAGCGGCTACTATTCCGGCTGATAAAAAAGTTCGAGTATATTATGCTGAAGGACCTGATGGGCTGACTACAGAACCTGATGGTTCCGCTCATATTCAGACCCTGGACATTGTGGGTGGAGTCAATGTTGCATCCGGCGTAGCAGATGCCGGAAAGGGCGGCCAGACCCAGGTTTCCATGGAGCAAGTTCTGGCCTGGGACCCTGATGTGATTATTTGCTGGAATGAAACTATGGGCGGAGCTTATAAACTAATTATGAGTGACACCCGGTGGGCTAAACTAAAAGCGGTGAAAAACCAGCAGGTCTACGAAATTCCCAGTGGTCCTTACACCTGGTTTGACCGTCCGCCTTCAGTGAATAGAATCATAGGTTTCAAATGGGCGGGTAATCTGCTTTATCCCGATATCTACCAATATAATATTATTGAAGAAACTAAAGAGTTTTATAAAAAATTCTATCACTATGATCTAACTGACGAAGAAGCTAAAGAACTTTTAGCTAATTCTGTGAGAAAATAACATATGAGTACAAACAACCGTGAAGAATACGATAAAATTGCCAATGAGATTTTCTTTCCGATTTACGAAGTGCTGGCTAAAGATGCGCTTAAAATATCCGGGCATACAATGGGTGAGTGTCTTGATGTAGGCTCCGGCGGCGGGCATTTTGGGCTGAGCGTTGCGCAGCAAAGTGAAATGAACATTACCTTAATGGATCTGAATGAGAACGCCCTGGATATTGCAGCTCAGCGGATCAAGGATTGGAGCTTGACCGGAAGAGCCGGCACACTGGCCAGTGATGTCCGCAAAATTGACTGCGGTGACAATCGCTTCAACTTGATAGTAAGCCGGGGCTCCATCGGATTTTGGGGAAACCGGGAGGACATGAAAAGGGCTTTTGCCGAGATTTATCGGGTATTGGCTCCGGGTGGGGCCACCTATATCGGTAAAGGCTTCGGCAATGCCGAACTTGCTGCCGAGATTAAAGTCAAAATGAAGCTGCGCAATCCCGACTGGCCGGACTGTGTCCGCCGGGCGACTAATGAATTTGGAAGCAAGGATTATGCCCAATTCTGCGCCGAGCTGGGCATTAAGGCCGATATAATTGATGATGAATGCGGCATTTGGGTTATCATGAAAAAGCAAAAATAAACTTTGCGTATCGTTGCCTAAATAATTATAAAGAGGGATATAAGCATTCCCGGCAGAATTATATGACTGGACATATAATTCTGCCTTATTTTTGCCCATAAAAACGGGTTGAGGTTGGAGACCACAACCGTGGATAGTTCACGGTTTGGTAACATTATGTGGTAGTGGTGGGAATCCTTCACGTTTAAAAGTATAATTAGGAATATAGTATATAATGAAGCAAGTAATGTTTTTTGGAGGAGCTAGAAAATGCAGCTAAAATATAACTTAGAAGACCGGCCTGCTTGGCAAGAGAATTTAGTTTATGGCTTACAGTGGCTGGCGGTAACCTTACCGGCAGTTATTATTCTTGGTAAAGTCCTGGGTGGATTAGATGGTTCTATAGAAAAGGAAATCATTTATCTGCAAAAATTATTTGCCGTAACCGGATTAGCTCTTTTAATTCAAGTGTTCTGGGGGCACCGCTTGCCTTTAGTTATTGGTCCGGCCACGGTGCTTTTAATTGGTATTTTAGCCTCCCAAAGCAGCAATGGAGCAGCTATTTATTCCAGCATCTTTGTGGGGGGTTTAATATTGACCCTTTTAGCTGTAACCGGGGTTTTTGCCAAGCTACAATCCCTTTTTACTCCCCGGGTAGTAGCGGTAATATTATTATTAGTAGCTTTTACCATGATGCCTACCATATTAGGGCTAATCGGCAATGGACAAGATGCTGCGGCCGGTAAACAGTTAGGCTTTGCCGGTATATTTATATTGCTAATGTTTGTCGGACAAAGAAATTTATCTGGTCTATGGAAATCGACCCTTATATTAATAAGTATGATAGCAGGCAGTTTAGCTTATTTTTTAGTAAATCCGGCCTGGACCCAAGGTAGTAATGGGATGAATCTTCCCGCGATAGCTTTTTTTGCTAAAGATTTAAATACGGCTATGGTCATGGAACCGGGACTATTAATTGCTTTTTTACTTTGTTTCTTAGGTTTATCTATTAATGACTTAGGTTCTATTCAAGCCGTAGGTTCCATCCTGCAGGCGGATAATATGCCCAGGCGCATTACCCGGGGAATTACGGCTACCGGTATAGCTAATATGATGGCCGGGTTTTTGGGGGTAATCGGGCCGGTTAATTTTTCTTTCAGTCCCGGTATCATTGCTTCTACAGGTTGTGCGGCCAGAAGAAGCTTAGTGCCAACCGGTATAGCTTTATTCCTTTTGGCCTTTTTACCGGCGGTACTATTTTATCTTTCCTTTGTGCCGGCTGTAGTTATTGGCTGTATCCTATTATTTATTATGTGTACCCAAGTAGCGGCTGGATTGATGAGTGCTTTTGATGCTTTAAAACGTGTAGATGAACCTCATTTTGACAGTGCTTTAGTAATTGGTTTACCTATTTTAGTCGGAATTATTGTAGCTTTTTTGCCTGCCAACATAACCGCTACTTTTCCGGTAACTTTGCAGCCTATTTTAGGTAATGGTTTTGTCATGGGGGTAGTTGTATCATTATTGTTGGAACATGTAATTTTCCGGCCCCGTCCTAAATAGGACGTCTGTTAATTGAAAAATTAAGCATTATATTGAGGGGGATATCTGTGAGCAGATCATTATCTAGGGCCCTTTCTATTTTGGAACTATATAATAGTAAGCAATCCGAATGGGGAATAACTGAAATGGGCCAAGAGATTGATTTACCCAAAAGCACCGTACATGGCCTGGTAAAAACTCTGGAAAGCCATGGTTTTTTAGAGATTACTGAACATAGTAAATATAGGTTAGGTATTAAGGTATATGAGCTGGGCTTAACTTATCAGACTAGTGCCAGATTAAGTACGGTAGCCGAGCCTTGGGTAAAAATGCTGGCCGAAAAATACCGGCAATCAGTACATATAGCTATTTACGCCGGGAGAATGGCAGTCTTTGTCATAGGCAACAAGTCAGGCACCGGCCACGTAATTTTTCCCCGTATCGGAGCCGGTATAGCGGCTTATTGTACGGGAGTAGGCAAAGCCTTATTAGCTTGGCAATCTGATACCCATTTAGAAGAATATTTAAAGTCTGAGGTATTAGTCCCCTTTACCAAAAATACCATTGTAGAACCGGATAAGTTAAAAGAAGAACTGCAATCAATTAAAAAGCAGGGCTATGCTCTTGATAAAGAGGAAACCGTGGTGGGCATTGGGTGTGCAGCGGCTCCTATTTTTGGATTTTCTGATCATATAATAGCGGCTATAAGTATTTCGGGAATAGCCGATATAATATTAGAAGAAAAAATGTTAGATGGGTGTATCCATGATGTGCGTAATGCGGCTAGAGCAATTTCGGTGGGTATGGGATATAGAGAATAACCTGAATCAGGGAAAAGAAAAAGGCCCGCAGGCCTCTTGTAGTTAAATTAAGCTTTTAACTGTATAGTCCAATCTATTAAAGCTTGGAGAAGTTTAGGAATTGCTTTTTGAGTATATTCATCGGTCAAGTTGCCGTTTTCATCAAATTTGGTATGGGCATGGGTTATAAATACTTCAGGACGGTTTAAAACTCTAAGATTCAAGCCCACACATACTTGGCGCAGATGGTATTGGACCCGGGCGCCTCCCAGCATACCTGTCGATGCACTCATTATTGCCAATGGTTTGTTATTTAAAGGCGGATTAGCACCACGTGAAGCCCAATCTAAAGCGTTTTTCAAAACTGGTGGTATGGAATAATTATATTCCGGAGTACAAATTAAAAGCGCATCAGCCGCCGCAATTTTAGCGGTGAATTCCTTAACTACTGCCGGTACCCCTTCAGCTTCCAGATCTTCATTGAAAAAGGGGAGTGGAGCCAGATCAATTATTTCTACCTGGGCACCTTCTGGTGCCAGTTGTTGCGCGGCTCTTAATGCTGACTTGTTAAAGGAATCGCGGCGCAAACTGCCGGTAAAAGCTACAATTTTAATAATATCTGCCATCTATAAACACCTCCTGCCATTATTATACACTATCAAAAGGGGCATAATGGGAAATTTGCCTCTACACATTGGCATAAACTTCTATATTAGTAATCTTGCTTAACCGATTCTGAATATCTTTTATAGTCTCGGCTGAAGGCGGGCTGATATTCTCTAATTCATATTTTATGCCCAACAAATCCCACTTATGTTGACCTAAAGTATGATAAGGAAGTAAGTCTATTCTGACTACTCCGGCCAGATTTTTAATAAAGTAACCCAACTCAATCAGGTCTTTATCATCATCAGTTAAACCTGGTACTATGACATATCTTATCCAAATAGGAATTTTAGCTTGAGCTATAAGCTGCAGGTTAGCCATATTAAGCTCATTAGACAGGCCGGTTAGATTTTGGCTTTTTAAGGGTTCTATATGTTTTATATCGGCTAAAACTAAGTCGGTATAAGGCAGAATTGCTTCTACCCAGGGGGTTTTTACATATAAAGAAGAATCTATAGCGGTATGAACTCCTGCTTTTTGGCACTCTTTAAAAACCTCTTTTACAAACTGATGTTGTAATAAAGGCTCTCCCCCCGAAAAAGTAACCCCACCGCCGGAGGAATTAAAATATGGTTTACTCCGGATGATGATACTTAGCAATTCTGCGGTTGTGTATTCTTTGGCCCCCTTAGACTGCATATTCCAAGCATCAGGGTTATGACAATACTTACAGCGCAGATGACAGCCCTGCATGAATATGACGGTTCTAATACCGGGACCATCTAAGGTGCTGAAGGTATCAATAGAATGAACTAAGCCGGGCAATTAAATCACACCTTTTACTAGTCATATGCTCTTATAGAAGGTACGGGCAATTATTTCTTCCTGTTGTTCACGGGATAGTTTGATAAAGTGAACGGCATAACCGGAAACCCGGATAGTTAAATCAGGATACCTTTCGGGATGTTCCATAGCTTCTTTTAAGGTTTCTATATTAAGGACATTAATGTTAATATGGTGGGCATCCTGACCGAAGTATCCCCTTAATAAGGCGGCTAAATTAGCAATACGTTCACGGGGAGTAGTACCTAAAGCAGAAGGAACTATGGAAAAGGTAAAGGAAATACCATCTTTAGCATAACCATAAGGCAGTTTAGCTACTGAATTACAGGCAGCGATAGCGCCGTGTTCTTCCCGTCCGTGTAAAGGATTAGCTCCCGGTGCCAGTGGTTCCCCAATTTTGCGGCCATCCGGGGTAGTACCGGTATGTTTGCCATACATGACATTAGAGGTAATAGTAAGAATAGATAAAGTATGAACAGAATTTTTGTAAGCCGGATATTTTGTAAGCCGGTGCATAAATTCTTCCACTAATTTTACGGCTATCATGTCTACCCGGTCATCATCATTGCCATACTTAGGGTAGTCCCCTGTCGTGGCAAAATCTGTAATTAAACCTCTTTCATCCTTAATAACTTTAACCCGGGCATATTTTATAGCACTTAAAGAATCGGCTACTACAGATAATCCTGCTATACCAAAGGCTATGAATCTGGTTAAATAAGTATCATGCAAAGCCAATTCTATTCTTTCGTAATCATACTTATCATGCATGAAATGGATGATGTTCATAGTATTCACGTAGAGGGAGGCCAGCCAATCCATCTGGATATAGAAGTTATGCATGACTTTATCATAATCCAGATATTCTTCATCATAGACCGGCATTGCTACCCCTACTTGCTGACCGGTAATCTCATCCATGCCTCCGTTAAGGGCATAGAGCAAAAGCTTGGCTAAATTACACCGGGCTCCAAAATATTGAGTTTCACTGCCTAAACGCATAGCTGATACACAACAGGCAATAGCATAATCATCACCAAAATCTTGCCTCATTAAATCATCATTTTCATACTGAAGAGCGCTGGTGGCAATAGATAAATCGGCAATATAGTTTATAAAATTAGGGGGTAAGTTTTGGGACCACAAAATCGTCATATTAGGTTCAGGAGCCGGGCCCAGATTACGTAAAGTATGCAGCATTCTAAAGCTGGTTTTAGTAACTAAAGGACGGCCATCTACTCCCATGCCGCCAATAGCTTCCGTAACCCAGTTAGGGTCTCCGGCAAATATGTCACTATAGCCCGGAGTGCGCAGGTGTCTTACTAATCTTAGCTTAATAACTAGTTGATCAATCAACTCCTGGGCTTCCTCTTCATTTATTATTCCGGCTTGCAAATCCCGTTCTATATAAATATCTAAAAAGGTGGAAATGCGGCCTATACTCATAGCCGCCCCGTTTTGCTCTTTAATGGCGGCTAAAAACCCGAAATATAACCATTGCACTGCTTCTCTGGCATTACAGGCCGGTTTGGATATATCAAAACCATAGCTTGAAGCCATAGATTTTAATTCTTGTAAAGCTTGAATTTGGTCGAATAGCTCTTCCCGTAATCGAATATTTTCATCTGTCATGTGCTTATCCAGTAACTGGCGCTCTTTATTTTTAATATCTATAAGAAAATCTACTCCATAAAGACTAACCCGGCGGTAATCCCCAATGATTCTGCCTCTCCCGTAGGAATCAGGCAGGCCGGTTATAATGCCTACCTTTCGGGCTAATTTCATTTCCGGGGTATAAACGGCAAAAACTCCATCATTATGAGTGCGGCGATGTTTTTGAAAGAAATCTTTTAGGTCTGGTTTAAGCTTATAACCGTAGGCTTCGCAAGCAACTTCAGTATGCCTAAGTCCTCCATAGACATTAATCGCCCTTTTAAGGGGTTCATCAGTCTGTAAGCCTACAATAATTTCTAAATCTTTAGCAATATATCCGGGAGGATGACTAGTTATATTAATGGGAGTATCGGGGTCTACCGCTAATACTCCGCCTTGGTTAAATTCTTCCTTTAATAATTCCTGACATTTTGACCACAAGGCTTTAGTTTTATGACTAGGTCCGGATAGAAAACCAGCCTCACCTGTATAAGGGGAGTAATTTTTTTGAATAAAATCTCTTACCTCAATATCCTGGGACCATCTGCCCCAGTTAAAGTTTTGCCAAGCTGACATGAACATTACTCCTTAAAATTTATCTCTTTATATTATTGAACTAAATAAGGGCTTTAATGCAGTTAATTGGAGCCAGTTCTTTTTAGACTATAAACCAATGATATAATATACTAGTGTTTAGTCTAAAGTTATAGAGCAGGTGAGAAAGTGATTGTATTACAAGCCCAGGAATTAACGATGTCCTTTGGTAATTATAAAATTTTAGATAATATCAGCTTGGCTATAAATGAAAAAGAAAGAGTGGGCTTAGTAGGGGTTAACGGTTCAGGCAAGACTACCTTGCTGAAATGCTTGACCAGGCAAATAGAGCCGGATAAAGGGGATATATATATTTCCTCCCTTATTTCCTCAGCCTATTTAGAACAATTACCAGGTTATGATGATGAAAAAACGGCTTGGCATGTAGTTATGGATAGTTTTGCTAAATTATTGGAGATGCGGCAAGTTTTAAACGAGTTGGAACTGCAAATGGCGGCGGCCAGGGAAGATGATTTAGCTAAATTAATGGATAAATACGGTCTAATAACTGAAGAATATGAAAGAAATAACGGATATGCCTGTGAAACTATGGCCCGCAAAATTCTGATCGGCTTGGGGTTTAGAGAAGATGAATTTACCCGACCCATAAAATCCTTTAGCGGGGGGCAAAAGACTCGGCTCACGCTGGCCCGCTTATTAACTCTGGAAGCAGATATTTTATTTTTGGATGAACCGACTAATCATTTGGATATAGGGGCGGTAGAATGGCTGGAGGACTATTTGCTGGCATACCCCGGCACTATAATAGTAGTATCTCATGACCGTACCTTTTTAGATAAAGTAGCTACCCGTATTTTAGAAATTAATCAGACTAAACTATATTCTTATCCCGGCAACTATTCCAATTATCTGCAACTAAAGGCGGTTAATTCTTTGGCCTGGGAAAGGGCTTACCAAAAACAGCAGGAATATATCCAGAAAACCGAAGCTTATATCAGCCGTTTTAAAGCGGGAATTAAGGCTAAGCAAGCCCATGGCCGCCAACAACAATTAGACCGTCTGGAAAGAATTGAACGTAGGGAGCCGGAGGCTGTCATAGCTTCCTGGGATTTTAAATTAAAACAGGAAAGTGCGGTAGATGTTTTAAAACTGGAGAATGTAGCTAAATCTTATACCGAAGAGCTTTTTAGCTATATTAATATGCATTTGCGTAAAGGCGATAAGGTAGCTGTAGTAGGACCTAATGGCTGTGGTAAAACTACCTTGCTGAAAATAATACTAGGTAAGATTATACCTGATGAAGGCCGTGTAAGTGTAGGCAGCCGAGTGATTATGGGCTACTTTTCCCAGGAATTCGAGGATCTGGATGAAACCCAGTCTGTATTGGACGAGATTTTATATAATTTTGAATTAACTATTGAACAAGCCCGAACTTTATTAGGCCGGATGCTTTTTTCCGGTGATGAGGTTTTAAAGAAAGTGGGCAGCTTAAGCGGAGGGGAAAAAGCCCGGCTGGTTATTTTAAAATTATTACTGACCGGGGCTAATTTTTTAGTTTTAGATGAACCTACCAACCATTTAGATATTGAAAGCCGCCTGGTGGTAGAAGATATGCTTAAAGATTACCCGGGAACTATATTAATGGTGTCCCATGACCGATACTTTATTGACCAAATAGCTACCCAGATTTTAGCCTTTGCAGATGGGACGGTCAAGCAGTACTTAGGCAATTACAGCTTTTATCAGAGTAAAAAAGCTATAGAATTAGATAAAATAGCTCCGGCTGAGGAGCAAGTTTCTTTACAACAGTTGCGTAGACTTCAGGAGAAGGAAAAACTTAGAGAAGAACGCAGGCTGCAAAGGGGTTTAGCCAAAGTAGAAGAAGAAATTGAAAATAGGGAAAAACAAATCAGGGAAATAGAGGAAGTTCTGGCCGATCCCGAGCATTATGCTGATGCTGAAAAGGTTATGTCTCTCAGTAAAGAATTAGAGCAGTTGCAGGATGAGCTGGCTAAGCTTTATGAAGAATGGGAAGAATTGGTTAGTAAGGTGTGATATGGGGGAGTAAGGAGTAAGGCGGGAGGCGAAAGTGAACCACTGGGTACGGTTCCTGGTGGGAAATTATGTGTAGCCGAGAACCCTCCCCAGTGGCACGATGGGCGCAGCCCACAGCATTCCAATATATAGCTAAAGGAGTTTAAAATTTGCAAGTTAAAGAAAAGGAAAGAGCCATATTAGTGGGAATAAAATCTAGCCGTATTTCTGCTGAGGAATTTGCCGTTGATATGGAGGAATTACAAGGCTTGCTGGAAGCCGCCGGCGGTGAAGTGATTGCTTCTATGGTTCAAGCTATGCACAGGCCCCAAGCCGCTACTTATATCGGAAGGGGAAAGCTGGAAGAATTACTCCACTTAGTTGAAGAACTAGAGCCGGAGTTAGTAGTTTTTGATGCGGAATTATCTCCCATGCAATTGCGTAATATTGAAGAATATTTAAAAATTAAGGTTGTTGACCGAACTATGCTGATCCTGGATATATTCAGCCAGAGAGCCAGATCCAGAGAAGGTATTTTACAAGTGGAATTGGCCAGACTGCAATATCAATTACCCAGATTGACCGGTCAGGGTAAAGAATTAAGCCGGACCGGAGCGGGAATCGGTACCAGGGGGGCCGGGGAACAAAAGCTGGAACTGGACCGCAGATATATTAAAAAACGTATTAAAGATATTAAAGGCCAAATGGAAAAAGCCCAAAAGACCAGGGAATTGCATCGTAAGCAACGTCAAAGAGTGGGGCTTAAGACCGTTTCCTTAGTAGGTTATACTAATGCCGGTAAATCCTCAGTATTCAATAGTATATGTGAGTTGGCTCATCCTAGCGGAGTTAAGCAAGTGGAAGCAGAGAATCAGCTCTTTCAAACCTTGGATACTACCACGAGAAAGATTAATCTTAACCGGGAGGATAGTTTCCTATTGTCTGATACGGTAGGATTCATCAAAAACCTGCCCCATCATTTAGTGGCAGCCTTTAAGTCTACTTTGGAGGAAGCGGTGCAGGCTGATTTATTAATCCATGTAGTAGATGTGTCTGACCCGGATTATATGGATAAAATGTTAGTTGTCCAAGATGTTTTACAAGATTTAGGAGCACCAGCGGAGGATATACTTACCGTGTTTAATAAATCTGACCGGTTAGATTATGTGCCTGACGATAACCGGAACTTATATATTTCTGCCCGTACGGGCATAGGATTAGATATTCTGCTGGCAAGAATTAATTTGCTTTTGTTTAAAGATTAACTGGTCTACAAAAACCCAAAATATCTGGTTGAATGTATAAATATGTGGGAGCCGTTTGACGTAGCATGGAAGTAACATCCCGTGAAGGCGAAAAGACGAAAGGAGGCGAGCCCCATGGACGGGGCGAGAGGGCTATTGAGCATGGATGCGCATTTGGCCCGATCCTCCTTTCGTCTCGAGCCAAGCGGTTGGTGTTACCCATGCGAAGGCTGGCGACGAATATTTATACATTCAACTAACGTCGTTGTTTTTTGAAGCAAAAATACTGCTGGACACTCATAATTGGTAGCAGTAAAATAAGTGAGATTTGAATTTGGTAATTTTGAGGGGAACTAATTATGAAAAAAAATTCGAGGCTAATCGCATTGTTAGCCCTAGTTTTTGTGGCGACTTTTGGCGGTGGTATTTTAATTGGAAAAATATTAGGTATTGGAGCCTTCCATGAGTCTATAGAGAAGAAAGCTAATAAAGGTAAAACCGTAAACATACTAGTCATGGGTATTGATGCCAGGTCGGCTACAGCTAACTCCCGCAGTGATACGATGATATTAGTAAGTTTTGACCGTAAGACTAATAAAATAGCTATGGTATGGATTCCCCGTGATACTAAAGTTGAAGTGGGACTTAACCGCTATGATAAAGTTAATAGTGTTAATTACATAAAAGGACCGGAGGCAGCTTGTGAGGTAGTAGGCAAGCTTTTAGGCACTAAAGTTAATTATTATGCGGTAGCTAATTTTTCGGGATTTGCTAAGATAGTAGACTTACTAGGCGGGGTTACCATTGATGTGGAATCGAATATGAAGCATTATGACCCTGACCCTAAGCTTAGCATTAACTTGGCTAAAGGCCAGCAGCATCTTAATGGAGAAGATGCTCTGCGTTATGTACGCTACCGGGGCGGCCCTACTGCTGATATAGGTAGAACCGGGCGTCAGCAAAAATTTATAAAAGCTGTAGCTAAAGAAATGTTAAAACCTAAAAATATTGTAAAGCTGCCTAAATTGCTCCCCGAGGTTTTTGAGCAGGTTAATACTAATGTTCCTACTAATGATATGCTTTATATGGTAAGCTTAGCCCGTGAATTCGATTCTGATAGTGTAATTACCCAGACCTTACCCGGCTATTCCTTTACTGACCCGCGTTCCGGGGCTAGTTATTGGGAAGCTGATAAAGAAATTGCTAAAACCATAATTGCTGATCTATTAGCCGGCAAGACTTATGATGTAGCCCAAGATCCTCCTAACTGGGTGAAGCCTGCGCCGGCTGTTTATGAAAAGCCGGCCGATGAACTTGAAGAAGGGGAAGAAACTCTGGAGTCGGGGGAAGTCACCCCTGATGAAATAGAGGGTGATATTAATATTGGCTCGGAGGGTTATCTGCCTCAAGAGAATACTAATATAAACGAACCGGGAACCGAAAATTTGCCGGAAGAAGAACCGGCCGGGCCTGAAAATAACCTGATACCTCCGGAAGAGACGCCTATAACCCCACCTGTAGAGGAACAACCGCTATCAGGGGACGTTTAACGCCCCCCTGATAGCTCTTCATTTAATTTTCCTCATTCGCATAACAAGCTAAGATTTCGCCGAAATATAGTACATGATAATCTTCATTAGCATAAAATTTCTGTTTAAGCTCGGGGTCTAAATTTTTAGGGTCCATAGGTTGTTTAAAAACGGTCCGGCACTCAAACATTAAGTGGCATTCCCCAATAACCGGACTATTTACCGCTTGGCCAGGCTGTATGGTAATAGCTAATTCCTTGAATTTATCCATATCCCGGCCTGATTTAGTGCCGGCTTCGGCTAATATTCTTTTCATCTCATTAGTGTAAGGCAGACTAACGGTAAAGTCAGACGCTTTTTCGATTAAATCGTAAGTATACCGAGAATATCTAACGGCTACCATAATAACAGGCCTTTGCCATATGTAGCCGATACTACCCCAACCAATAGTCATGGTATTAATTCTTTCTCCATCTTTAACGGTTAAGAATGCACCTTTAGGTAATTGCTGCAGCATCTCCTGGGCCAAATCTACATAAGCTTTATTAACTGTCATCTTAAGTTAAACTCCTTTCCAACACTATCAAAGTAATTATAATTAAAAAATTAGAATTAAGAATCCATTTTCAAAGGATATATCCTAAAAATATGAATAAGCCTTAAAACTTATACATAAAATGATATTCTATTCGCCGCCAAGAGTTTACCTAAATATTTGTTTTTTTGAATTCAGCAAAAGCCAGGTTAAATGCTTCAAATACTAGGTCATCTATTTCGTCAATAGGTACTAATTTAGCTCCAGCAGCATCATCTCCTGCTATTGGTTGTCCAGAATCTAGTTTTACATGATAAATAGTACTTATAAGGTCTCCATAAAGGGCTGAATCAGCATGGTAGACTCCAATTAGTTTCGCTATAGTCCCAGTCATTCCTGCTTCTTCTTTTAGTTCCCGCAGACAACATTCCTCAGCACTTTCACCTAATTCAACAAAACCGGAAGGTAAGGTCCATTGACCTTTACGAGGTTCTATGCCTCTTTTTATCAATAAAACCTGCCCATCTAATTCACCGATACAAACCGTAGTCGGCAGGGGGTTCCGGTAATGAATGAAATTACATTCAGGACAGAATTGCCGGGTTTTCCCATCAATAATTCCCGGCTCAAGTTTATGAGCACAAAGGGGGCAAAATTGGTAGTTTCTCATTTTTCCACTCCTATTTATTTACTTACTAATAGTCGTCCAAACCAACTAAATAAATCTTTCCATTTTAGCCAAAAAAATATGTTATGATGCTATTAACTTTTTCAATACCCAATATACCCCTATTTGCCTTAAACTATCTTGTAGAAGAGGGCGTTAAAACCTATAATAATGATTGTTCCAATAATCACAATCACCGACAATTGTGCCAAGCTGGTCTTGGTGGCAATTATTACTTGCGCTTATGGGGCAGAAACCATGCTATCATGCTAATAGCAAAAGGACTATAATTATGATATTTTAATAGATAAATTATAGCAAAGGAGGTTTTATTTGTGCTAACAGATTATGCTACTATAGGTATCTTCTTTCTCTTAACTATTATGTTTCCAGTGGGAGCTTTGATATTAGCTTGGATGGTAAGACCCAAACCAAAGGCTACTGAAGATAAGCTAAAAACATATGAATGTGGAGTAGATACTATAGGTCCTACCTGGATAAGGTTCAAGGTCAATTATTTTCTTTATGCCCTTATTTTTCTGGTTTTTTCCATTGAAACTATTTTTCTGTTTCCTTGGGCAGTAAAGTTTAATAGTCTGGGCCTTTTTGCCTTTATAGAAATGCTGATATTCATAGCTATTCTAGTGGTAGGATTGTGGTATGCCTGGAAGGAGGGAGCTTTAGAATGGTATTAGAAAAAGATGATGTAGAAGTTTTAGAAAAAAATAATATTATTGTAACTACTCTGGAAAAGGTTTGGAACTGGGGTCGTGCCCACTCCTTCTGGCCGCTTTCTTATGGCTGTAACTGTTGCCCTATAGAAATGATGGCAGCCGGTGCGGCTAGATTTGATATAGCCCGTTATGGTTACGAAGTTTTCCGGGCGGTTCCCCGTCAAGCTGATTTATTAATAGTAGCAGGACCTATAACCTTAAAAATGCAACCGGTAGTGGAAAGAGTATATGCACAAATGCCTGAACCTAAATGGGTGGTAGCTATGGGAAATTGTGCGATTAGTGGCGGACCTTTCCGGGATGGTTATAGTGTACTGCCGGGAGCTGATTCTATATTTAAGGTTGATGTATATGTGCCTGGCTGTCCCCCCCGGCCGGAAGCTTTGTTCCACGGATTATTAGAGCTTAAAAAGAAAGTACAAGGCAAGGCTTAAAAGCTAGGAGGAGATATTAATGCTGGATAATAACATGTTAGAAAAACTTAGTACTAGTTTCGGTTCAGCTTTGCAGGTAGAAGCAGATAATTTTTATGATATTTTAAAAATTACGAAAGAACAACTCCATGATTTATGTTCGAGTTTAAAAAATGAATGGGGTTTTAATTATTTAGCTAATCTTAGTGCGGTTGATTATGAAGATAGATTAGAAGTTGTTTATCATATTTATTCTATTCCCGATAATCGTAAAGTAGCAGTTAAAACCGTGGTGGATCGTGGAAATGCTACAGTTGCATCTGTTTATGATATTTGGAAAAGTGCGGATTGGCAAGAACGGGAAGCCTTTGATTTGCTTGGGATTAAGTTTACCGGACATCCTAATCTAATCAGAATTTTATTGCCTTATGATTTTGCCGGTCATCCATTACGTAAGGATTTTAAACTAAGTTAGATGTTATTTATTATCCTTTTACAAAGAAAAGAAGGTGAGTTTATAAATGTTGCAGACTGAGAATTTAACAGTAAATATTGGTCCCCAGCACCCTAGTACCCATGGTGGATTACATGTAGAAGCGGTATTGAACGGGGAGATCATTGTTGATTCCAAAGTTCACTTGGGCTATGTTCACCGGTCTGTAGAAAAGATTGCGGAAAGCAGAACTTATACGCAATTTATACCTTATGCCTCCAGACTTGATTATCTGGCTAGTCAATTGCCGACTTTAGCTTATTGCCAAGCCGTAGAGAAAATGATTGGGGCTGAAGTTCCGGAAAGAGCCGAGTATATCAGAGTAATTATGGCCGAATTATCCCGTATTGCTTCTCATATGCTTTGCATGGGCAGTCTGGCTATAGACCTGGGAGCAACTACCGGACTAATATACTGTTTCCGCGACCGGGAAAGAATTTTGGATATGTTTGAGATGACCAGCGGTCAAAGAATGATTGCCTCTTATATGCGTTTCGGGGGAATTGCGGAAGATTTACCGGAAGAGTTCTTCCCGGCGGTTAATAGCTTCATTGAAGATATTCCTAAGATGGTTAAGGAATATAACGATTTGTTAGTAGGCAATGAAATTATGCAGGCCCGATTAAAAGGGGTAGGACGGTTATCTGCCCAGGACGCTATAGACTATGGGGTTTCAGGACCTAATTTAAGGGCCAGTGGAGTTAATTACGATATTCGTAAGGCCGAGCCCTACGGAATTTACGACCGTTTTGATTTTGAAGTTCCTATTACCAGCAATGGAGACAGTTGGGACAGGTTTGTGATTCGTATAGAAGAAATTATTCAAAGCGCCCGAATTATTAAGCAAGCTTTAGAAAAGCTGCCGGAAGGTGAAACTAAAGGCAAAGTTCCTAAAGTCATAAAACCGGCGGCGGGGGTAGAAGTATACCACCGTATTGAATCAGCTAAAGGTGAGTTAGGTTATCACATTGTCAGCAATGGTTCGGAAAAACCTTATCGTCTCCATGTAAGAGCACCGTCCTTCATTAACTTAATGGTTTTATCCCCCATTTCTCAAGGGGAGAAGCTGCAAGATATTATAGCTAATATTGCTACACTAGACCCGGTATTAGGTGAATC
>JAEWZB010000069.1 GCA_023395515.1 Bacillota bacterium | reverse complement strand
GCTAGAGGGGGTTAAACCCCTGGGCGGCCAAAGGCCGCCCCTACCCCTATCACCAGCCTTCTTATTCTCCTTGCTTATTACTTCTAGCGCCTCACCCCTTATACTTAGCCCTCTCCCATAAAAGTGGTTCTAAGACTTACTTAACCCTGAATATATTGATATAAATCACACAGGGGGAGAAAGTCAATGCAAAATTATATTCGCAAAAGAGCGGTGAAAGTAGCCAACCACATTTTGGTAACTTCAGATACAGTCAGGCAAACTGCAGAAATTTTTGGCATATCAAAAAGCACGGTGCATAAAGATGTAGCCGAACGTTTACCTAGAATTAACAAGGAATTAGCTGAACAAGTTAAAGAAATTTTAGAAAGAAATAAAGCGGAACGCCACATTAGGGGCGGAGAAGCTACTCGCAAAAAATATGCCGATATCTTACCTGTCGCAAAAGAAATCTAAATAAAAGAAATAGCAATAATAACAAACAACAGGTAAAATAATGTTATAGCATGAAATTTTTTGTAGGGAGGGTCCTTGCTATAATGTTTTTTGAAGAAGATATCGGAATAGATTTAGGGACTGCTAGTGTTCTCGTTTTTAAAAAAGGTAAAGGAATTGTGCTTCATGAACCTTCAGTAGTAGCCTATGACAAGAATACTAATAAAGTTATCGCCGTAGGAGAAGAGGCGCGCCAAATGTTAGGAAGAACTCCGGGATATATTGTGGCTTCGCGTCCTCTTAAGGAAGGAGTTATTGCTGATTATGATATGACGGAGAAAATGTTAGCTCATTTTATCCGTAAAGTAATTGGTAAAAGATTATTTTTCAAGCCCCGGGTAATTGTATGTATTCCCACCGGGGCCACTGATGTGGAAGAAAGAGCGGTAAGACAAGCTACTTTATCTTCCGGGGCCAGGAATTCTTTTATTATTGAAGAACCCTTAGCAGCAGCTTTAGGAGCCGGAATTAATATTTCCGAAGCTACCGGCAACATGGTAGTCGATATCGGGGGTGGAACTTCAGATATAGCTGTCTTATCCTTAGGCGGTATTGTATGTAATACTTCTCTTCGCATAGGAGGGGACAAGTTTGATGAAGCTATTATCCGCTATGTCCGTAAAGAATATAATCTAATGATTGGGGATCGCACTGCCGAAGAAATTAAATGGCGGGTGGGTACTGCGTATGTTACTGATCGCAATAGAAATAATTCTATGGATATAAGAGGCAGAGACTTAGTAACCGGTTTGCCCAAGACCGTCAAAATTACTTCGGGGCAAAGCTGGATAGCCTTACAAGAGCCTGTGGAAGCAGTCATAGAAGGAGTCAAAAGTGTATTGGAAAATACCCCACCGGAATTAGCTGCTGATATAGTCAATAATGGGATTGTGATGACTGGCGGAGGTTCCTTATTGGAGGGGCTAGATTTACTCCTGTCTAAGGAAACTAATTTACCGGTACATATTGCCGATGATGCTATTTCTTGTGTAGCTAAAGGAACCGGCAAAGCTTTGCATGAAATGTCCTTATTATCCCGTTCCAGAAATAAAAGTGCGAGAAAGATTCTTTAGCATTAAAGTATTAGTTGTTATTTTACGAAGATATAACTATGTAAATGTTTGGGCGCGGAGGATTTAATTTTGATAAAAGGATTATATACGGCTGGATCAGGCATGATGTTACAAATGGCCAAACAAGATGCTATTGCCCATAATATAGCTAATGTTAATTCAGCAGGTTTTAAAAAAGAAGTTACGGTAGCTAAAAGTTTCCCTACTATGTTAATGACCAGGTTAGGGGAAAATGAAAAAACCGGCCCCGGAACTTATACTAGTCTGCCGATTGAAACTATAGGTAGAATAGGAACCGGAGCCGTTTTAGATGGGGTTTATACTGACTTTAGTTTAGGCAATTTTAAAAAGACCGAACAAACTACTGATTTTGCCATCGGTAGCGAATTAGGTTTTTTTGTGGTAGAAACTCCCCAAGGAGAAGCCTTTACTAAGGGCGGAGAGTTTAAGATTACTCCAGAAGGGCTACTGACTGATAATAACGGTTATCCGGTTTTAGACTATTATGATGAATATATTTATCTTGATAGTGACGATATATCAGTAGATAACCGGGGGATTATTTCTGTTGATGGTGAGGAGCTTACCCAATTTAAAATTGTAGCTTTTGATGAAGCTGCTTTACAAAACCGCGAAAAAATCGGCAGTAACTTATTTAGAAGTAATACCGAATATATGGAAATGGAAAATCCCGAAGTAATTCAAGGTTTTATTGAAGAATCTAATGTTAATGCGGTTAAAGAAATGGTTAACTTGATTTCGGTGGTAAGAAATTATGAAGCCTTGCAAAAGGTAATACAGGCTGAAGATGAAACTACCCAAATAGCTATAGACAAAGTGGCCAGCACTATGTAATTAATAATAAAATTCCGCTCCTAAGGGGAGCGGTTTTTGCTTTTTAGCAGGAAATTTTTATATAAATGGTTAAAATAATAAGGTAAGAGGTAAAAAGTAAAATGTTATAAGAGGTAGGGATATGAATAGAGAGAAAGCCAATGTTTTAGGCTGTTATATAGATGTGATAGATAAAAAAGGGGCTATAACCAGGATAAGCGAATTTATTGCCGCCCGAAAGCCGGCGCATATTATAACCTTAAATGCGGAAATAGCCTATGCGGCCAGGAACAACTCACCTTTAAAAGCGGTCATTAACCAAGCTGATTTAGTAACTCCTGATGGCATCGGGATTGTTTGGGCAGCCCGCCGCTTAGGATGGCCAATAAAGGAACGGGTTACCGGTATTGATATGGTTTATGAACTATGTGCTAATGCTCAAGCCCGGGAATGGAAGATATTTCTGCTGGGAGCAGCACCCCAAGTAGCAGAAACAGCGGCAGAAAAATTATTATTATCCTACCCAAATTTAAAAATAGCCGGGATAAGGGATGGTTATTTTTCAGAATCAGAGGTAGCAACCGTGGTTAAAGAAATTAGAGAAGCCGGGCCAGATATATTACTGGTAGGTTTAGGGGCACCCAAACAGGAGTTTTTTATTAACCAACATAAAAATGAATTGGGAGTTCCAGTAGCAGTTGGAGTCGGGGGAAGCTTTGATGTTATTGCCGGTATTAAAAAAAGAGCTCCTGATATAATGATTAAACTTAATTTAGAATGGTTATATCGGTTGGGCGCAGAACCTTCCCGCTTAAAGCGGCAAATGGTTTTGCCTAAATTTGTTTTTACCATATTAACCAGGGGTAGAAAATACGTTTAAAAAAAGCCTCAAATAGGGGGAGGATTTAATGGATAACATTTTTGCTCTAGATATAGGCACTCGGAAAATAGTAGGATTGGTGATGCAAAAAACGGAAAATAGCTTTGTGGTGATGGATAGTGAAATGCGGGAACATAGAACTAGAGCTATGATAGATGGCCAAATCCATGACGTGGAGGCAGTAGCTCATACTATTCAAGAGATCAAATTAGCTCTGGAAATGAGGATGAATACTGAACTTAAGTCCGCAGCAGTTGCAGCGGCAGGCCGGGCTTTGCAAACAGCTACTGGTAATGCTATCCAAAAAAGGCCGGCTTTAGATGAAATAAATCGGGAAGAAGTATTAGCTTTAGAAGTAGAAGCAGTTCAGAAAGCCCAGTTTAAATTAGCTGAAGATGAGAATAGTGATAATAAGGATTATTTTTGTGTAGGCTACAGTGTTGGTTCTTATTATCTTAATGATCAAAAAATAGGTAACTTAGTGGGGCAAATTGGGACAAGTATAGCGGTAGAAGTCATTGCTACATTTTTGCCTCGGGTAGTAGTAGACAGCTTGTTTTCTTCCTTAAAAAGAGCCGACTTAGATATATTAAGCCTTACCTTAGAGCCTATAGCAGCATTATCGGTGGCTATTCCCCCCAGCATGCGACTTTTAAACCTAGCTTTAGTTGATATTGGGGCTGGAACTTCGGATATTGCCATTATTAAAAATGGCAATATTTTTGCATATGCCATGGTGCCTATGGGAGGCGATAAATTAACTGAATTTGTGGCCGGGGAATATCTGCTGGATTTTAATCAGGCGGAAACTTTGAAGCGAGAGCTAGGCCAAAAGGAAAGGGTTGAATTTACAGATATTCTGGGTAATAAAAATAAAGTTGGTTCCGAGCAAATTATTGAGCAAATGCAAACTACCACTAATGAACTAGTCCAAAAAATAGCCCAAAACATTCTGGAACTAAACCAGAAAAGTCCAGATGCCGTTATTTTAGTAGGGGGAGGGAGTTTGACTCCTGCTTTAACGAGTATGTTAGCCCAATACCTTAATTTACCGTCTAACCGGGTAGGACTTCGCAGCCCGGAAAGCTTGGAGGAATTAGTAATTAATTCGGAATTTCTCCAAGGCCCCCAGGGAGTAACCCCCTTAGGAATTGCCTACAATTCATTAACCTCCCGACCCGTCCCGTTTATTAAAGTTAAGGTGAACGATAGGGAAATAGCCTTGTGGAATACGGGAAAAATTAATGTTAGTCAAGCTTTACTAAGTTCAGGTATAGCACTTACTAATATCTACGGTAAACCTGGCTTAGGCAAAACTATAGAAATAAATGGAGTAGTTAAATCATATAAAGGTAAAATGGGCACTCCCCCGGTGATTAAGGTGAACCATGAAGACGCAGCCTTAGACAGCCTGGTTTTTGACGGAGATGTAATTGAATTTGTACGGGGAACTGATGGTCAAGAAGCGGTTATAAAACTTTCCGACTTAATACCTGATCGTCCGGTAGGTTATGTAGAGGTAAATGGGGAAAGCATCGTTTTAAAACCCTTAGTCTTTATTAACGGTAAAGTAATCGACTCTGACCAGGAAATACCAGACCGGGCTAAGGTGGAATTTAAACGAGTTGACAGCCTGCACAATATTCTCTTGTTACATGGGGCAGCCGAAGTTTATTTACAGGAAAAGCCCTTTAATTATCAGGTTAATGGGCAATTTATGTCCCTGCAATGGAAGCCTATTAAGGTCATGGTAAATGGTAAACCGGCCGAATTAAATGATACGGTAAGAATTAATGATAAAATCACCTATACCATGCAAAACTTACAGCCTAAGATTAAGGATATACTGCAAGAAATAGAGCTTAGTTATATCACCGTGGAAGTGAATGGACAACCAATCAAATTGGCAACTGCGCCCCCTTCCGTAAAGAGTGAGGGAAAGCTGATTAATATTAATGAAGACTTGCGTAATAATATGCAATTAGAGTTGAACAATAACAGCTCCGCCATCTTAAGTGATATTTTCACCGTAGTAAATATTAACTCTACCGCTAAAGGCCGGCTTAAAATAATAGTTGACGGAGCAGCGGCCGGGTTTACTACCCCTATTTTTGAGGGCAGTAAGATAGAATTAGTCTGGGAAGAGTAACCATTTAATTTATCTTATCACCAGTATAGGAAACGGCCGGCGCCGTTTCCTATTTTTGCATTTCACCCTAACCTCATTAGGTTTTAAATTTCCCCGGTTTATTACCTAAAAAAATGGAAAAAATAGAATTACAGAGCATTAGTTAAATAAAGTCAAATAAATTAAATTCTTAGTTAATAATCGTCTAATATTAAGGTTTGCATTATAGTGAAATAAATTTAAAATATAGCTAAAGGTCAAATAAGGTCAAACAAAGTCAAGGAAGTGGAAAGGGAGCTTTAAATTGAAAAAAAGTTTGGCAGATAAGATAGAACAATATCTCAAGGTTCTGATTGAACGTAGTGATAATCAGCAAATAATAATCCAACGGGTGGAGCTGGCCGAAACTTTTAGTTGTGTTCCATCACAGGTCACTTATGTAATTAATACCCGTTTTACAGAAAACGAGGGCTACTTAGCAGAAAGCCGCAGAGGTGGGAAAGGTTATGTAAGGATTACTAAGTTTATTGACGAAGATGACCCTATAGTCGAAATTAACCGTAATGATTTATTTGAATTTATTGACCAATTGTATAAACAAAAAGATATTACTAAAAATGAGAATGAGTTATTAAAGCATTTAGTAGTCTACGCTTTTAAAGATTTAAAAGCTCCGGAAAAAAACCGCTTATTTAAGACTATAAGAAATGCCCTGGAGGATTTCACTAAATAACATAAAAGGAGGGATTTTTTATGTATTGTGATGAATGTAAAGCTAAACCGGCCACAGTTCATTTTACCCAAAATATTCAAGGTAAGAAAAGTGAAACCCATTTGTGTGAAGAATGTGCCGCCCAAAAAGGTGCCTTATTATTTGATATAGATAATAACTTTTCTATACCTAATTTATTAGGCAGTTTTTTAGGCAATAATTATAATATGCCCGGCATAAAACCAGTTAACTCCAGGCTTAGCTGCCCTAATTGCCAAATGAATTTTAGTGATATAAGACATACAGGTAAGTTGGGTTGTTCCGAATGTTACCAAGCTTTTGAACAGGAATTAGAACCGACTTTGCGCAGAATCCATGGTAATAGTGAACACATAGGAAGAATACCGGTACGGGGGGGCGAAAAAGTGCTCTTAAAGAAAAAAATTGATGAGTTAAAACATAAATTACAAAAGGCCGTAGGAAATGAAGAATATGAAAAAGCCGCCGAAATAAGAGATGCCATTAAGAAAATGGAAAAGGATTTAGAATAGGAGGTGGGATTATGAATGTAAATGACCTCTTAAATAGTAGTTATGCGGGCTGGATGGATGCTGATAAAGGTCCGGAATCAGATATTGTAATCAGCAGCCGGATTAGGTTGGCCCGTAATTTAAGGTTAATGCCTTTTCCTCATCTACTAGATACTGAGTCGGGGGTTAAGGTTTTGGCAGCCATAAAAGCAGCGTGGCATAAAACTAAGATAAAAGATTTTGATTTGATAACTTTCGACCAAATAACCGCCCTGGATAAGCAAATTTTAATGGAAAAGCATTTAATCAGTCCCGAACATGCTAAATCAGAACGGGAATTTCAAGGCTTATTAGTTAATAGTGATGGTTTAATAGCCATTATGATAAATGAGGAAGATCATCTTAGAATCCAGTGTTTATTGCCGGGCTTACAAATTGCCGATTGTTACCAAAAGGCCCAAGAGATAGATGATTTATTAGAAAACTATCTGGATTTTGCTTTTGATGAAAGAAGAGGCTACTTAACCTCTTGTCCGACTAATGTGGGCACGGGAATGCGGGCCTCGGTTATGGTTCATTTACCGGCTTTAAGTATAAGCGGCCAGGCTAACCGTATATTTCAAAATATTAATCAGCTAGGTATGACGGTTAGGGGGCTATATGGGGAACATTCGGAAGTATTAGGCAACTTCTTTCAGATATCTAATCAAGTTACCTTAGGGCAAACTGAGGATGATATTTTAAATAATTTAACTGTTATTGTCGGGCAAATTGTAGAACAGGAAAGACTAATGAGAAAAAGACTGCAAGAGGAAATGAAATACCAGTTAGATGACCGAATTGGCCGAGCTTATGGTATTTTAACCAATGCTAAAATTATGACTTCCAATGAAGCCTTAAAACATTTATCTGATGTACGTTTAGGGGTGGATTTAAGACTAGTTGAGGGAATAAAAACTTTTGCCTTAAATGAACTGGTAGTAGCTATAAGGCCGGCCCATTTACAGAAGAAAACCGGCAAGGAAATGGATGCCATAGATAGAGATATTGTTCGGGCCGGAGTAATTAAAGAAAAGTTAGTTAAATAAAGGAGGAATTCATATGTTTAGAAGATTTACCCAAAGAGCTAAAAATGCAGTTATGCATGCTCAAGAAGAAGCAAAAGCACTTAATCATCCTGCCATAGGAACTGAACATATATTATTAGGTTTGTTGCGCGAAGGTGAAGGAATTGGAGCTAAGGCTTTGTTAAGCTTAGGTATAGACTTAAGTAAGGTGAGACTGGAAGTAACTAAAATGATTGGGGAAAATGCCGCTTATATGGAAGAGGCTGAAGGAGATTTACCCATTACTCCCCGGGCGAAGAAAGTATTTAATCTGTCTTTTGACGAAGCCCGTTTGCAAGGGGTGAACTATGTGGGTACAGAACATATCCTGTTAGCCTTACTGCGGGAAGAAGAGGGCATTGCCGGGCAAGTTCTTATTTCCATGGGAGTAAGATTAGATGAAGTCAGAGAACAAGTTATGTTACTGATGGGAGGGGAAGCCAGCTATAATCCTAACAGCGGGCATCATAATCAAGAACCATCTCCTAGTATGATTAACCCGGCCGCCGGCAAGAGAAAGGGTAAAAGTAAAACTCCGACTCTAGACTCTTTTAGCCGCGATTTAACCCAAGATGCTGCGGAGGGCAGATTAGACCCGGTTATCGGCCGGGATAAAGAGATTGAAAGGGTAGTACAAATATTATCCCGCCGGACTAAAAATAATCCGGTGTTAATCGGAGACCCGGGAGTAGGTAAAACTGCTGTGGTAGAAGGTTTAGCCCAAAGAATTCATGAGAATAAAGTACCGGAAATACTTTGTAATAAAAGGGTAATAGCCCTGGACTTATCCAGCATGATTGCCGGAACTAAATATAGGGGTGAATTTGAGGACCGTTTAACCAAGATTGTAAATGAAATAAGAAGCGCCGGGGATATTATAGTATTTATTGATGAATTGCACACTATCGTAGGAGCCGGAGCTGCCGAAGGGGCTATAGATGCGGCTAATATTTTAAAACCTTCCCTAGCCAGAGGAGAGTTTCAATGTGTAGGTGCTACTACTTTAAACGAATACCGTAAAAATATCGAAAAGGATGCCGCTTTAGAAAGAAGATTTCAGCCTATTATTGTAGATGAGCCTAGTATTGAAGAAAGTATTGAAATATTAAAAGGGCTTCGCGACCGCTATGAAGCTCATCATGGAGTTAAGATCAGTGATGAGGCCATAGAAGCAGCCGCCCGGTTATCAGCCCGCTATATTACGGACCGATTTTTACCTGATAAGGCCATCGATTTGATTGATGAAGCCTCTTCTAAGGTAAGGTTAGCTAATTATGTTCTGCCTGATGAGCTGAAAAATCAGGAACAAATATTAGAAGAAGTTATTAAGGAAAAAGAGGAAGCCATTAATGCCCAGGAGTATGAGAAAGCGGCCCGGCTTCGGGATGAGGAACAAAAACTAAAAGATGCTATTGAAAATGAGCGTAAGGAATGGGTTAATAAAAGAAGTCTGCAGCTAGGAGGAGTCGGTGAAGAAGAAATCGCAGATATTGTTTCCAGTTGGACGGGTATTCCAGTAAGTAAATTAGCTGCTGAAGAAAGTGAAAGACTTGTAAATTTAGAAGAAGTATTACACCAAAGGGTTATTGGTCAAGATGAGCCGGTTAAAGCTGTGGCCAGAGCGGTACGCCGGGCCAGAGCCGGGCTTAAAAACCCTAAACGTCCCATTGGCTCCTTCGTATTTCTAGGGCCGACCGGGGTAGGCAAAACCGAATTAGCCCGGGCTTTAGCCGAGGCTATGTTTGGCAGTGAAGAAGCTATTATTCGCCTGGATATGTCAGAATATATGGAAAAACATGCGGTAGCTAGAATGATTGGTTCTCCGCCCGGATATGTAGGTTATGATGAAGGGGGCCAGTTAACCGAAAAGGTCAGACGCAAGCCTTATTCAGTAATTCTGTTAGATGAAATTGAAAAAGCCCATCCGGAAGTATTTAATATTCTCTTGCAAGTTCTGGAAGATGGCAGATTGACTGATGGGCAAGGACGTACAGTAGATTTTCGTAATACCGTAATTATCATGACCTCTAATGTAGGGGCCGACTCGATTAAAAATAGCAAAAAGGTAGGCTTTAATAGCACTCAAGATGAAGCGGAAAATTACACCCAGATGAAGGATCGGGTTATGGAAAAAATGAAGCACACTTTCCGGCCCGAATTCATAAACCGTATTGATGAAATAATTGTTTTCCATAGCCTGGGAGAAGGCCAGTTAAAACAAATTATCGACTTATTAGTAGGTGACTTGAATGAAAGAATTAAAGAAAATGGTTTTGGGTTAGAAATAAGTGATAAAGCTAAAGATTTTATTCTTAAAGAAGGCTTTGATTTAGACTTTGGAGCTCGACCTTTAAAACGGGCTATCCAGAAATTAGTGGAAGATTCGGTAGCAGAAGAAATATTAAAAAGAAATCTCGTAGTAGGAGATAAGATTTTAGTAGATGTTGAAAATGACGCTATAGTGGTAAAAAAGGTTTCTTAAGCAGTTAGATACTAGAAGTCAAACGTACAGGCGGCCTTGAGCCGCCTTACTACGTCTAGCGCGCTTAATAATTTTAAGCAAAAAATTACCATTGGAGAGATTTTACTATTAAAATAGAGTATAGTTTAGTATTATAATGATTTTAAAGGAGAGCTATATGGGTAAAACTACTACTAAGTATGTTTGCAATGAATGTGGTTATGAAGCATATAAGTGGTTAGGCCGATGTCCTGGTTGTGGTAGTTGGAACACCCTCATTGAAGAGGTAGTAGAAAAAAAAGCCGTCCAGCATGGTATTAAGAAAGTAGAGGCTCTGCCTTTAAATTCTATAAATAACGAAGAAGTTTACCGGTTCTCTTCGGGGATAGCGGAATTAGACCGAGTGCTGGGAGGAGGTATTGTACCGGGATCTCTGGTTTTATTAGGAGGCGACCCTGGTATAGGTAAATCAACTATTCTATTACAAGTATCTAACCATATTGCCGGGCCTGATCGAAAAGTATTATATATTTCGGGGGAGGAAAGTCTAAAACAAATTCGTTTACGTTCCCTTAGGTTAGGAATAAATAATGCCGATATTTATTTAAGTAATGAGCAAAATATTGATTTATTAAAGGAATATGTAGAAGAAATTGACCCCCATTTAATCATTATTGATTCAATTCAGACTGTTTTTACGCCCAATTTGGCTTCTATTCCGGGCAGTGTCTCACAATTGCGCGAATGTACAGCTAAGATAATGGAAATAGCTAAAAAAATGGAGAAAGCCGTTTTCTTAATCGGCCATGTAACTAAAGAAGGAGCCATTGCCGGGCCCAAGGTTTTAGAACATATGGTAGATGTGGTGGTTTATTTTGAAGGAGAAAAGAATTATGCCTTTAGGTTATTAAGAGGTATTAAAAATAGATTTGGCTCCACCGATGAAATAGGGATTATGGAAATGACGGCTCTAGGTCTTATGGAGATTCCCGACCCTTCCTATTTGTTTTTAACCTCCAGGGAGGTTAAGGTTTCAGGAGTAGCTATAGGAGCCAGTTTCGAAGGATCGAGACCGCTATTAATCGAAGTTCAATCCTTGGTAACTTTATCGGGGCCGGGATATGCCCGCAGAATGGCCTCTGGTATTGACCAAAACCGTCTAGCGCTTATTATTGCTGTTTTGGAAAAGAGAAAAGGGTATCAGTTTTCCACTTATGATGTGTATTTGAAAGTAGCAGGGGGAGTTTTTTTAAGAGATCCGGGTATGGACCTGGCTATTGCGGCAGCTATAGTATCTAGCTACGGGGAAATATATTTATCCGGTGATATTCTTTTTATCGGAGAAATTGGGTTATCAGGCCAGATCAGGTCAGTGCCTAATCTGGAAGTACGGTTAAAAGAAGCGGAAAAGTTAGGTTTTAAAAAGGCTATTGTTCCACAAATTACCGGGAGAAAGAACTTAGACATTAATTTAGAAATAATAGAGGTAAATACTATAGAAAAGTTTATTAGTATACTGACGGAGGGATGATTGGGTGGAAGATATTTACCAGGGCAGGTTTAAAGACTCTTTACAGAAGTTAGCTCCGGGGACCTTATTTAGAGTTGGGATAGAGAACGTATTACAGGCTAATACGGGGGGATTAATTGTAGTCGGTGATTCACCGGAACTGATGAAATTAGTTAGTGGTGGATTTAATATTGATTGTGAATATACCCCGGCCCGGCTGTATGAACTGGCCAAAATGGATGGAGCTATTATTATGAATACTAATGCTACCCGTATCCTGGTAGCTAATGCCCAATTAGACCCTGACGCAGGTATTATATCTCGTGAAACTGGCATTAGGCATCGTACGGCGGAGCGGGTGGCCCGTCAAAGTGGTGAACTGGTTGTAGCTATTTCGCAAAGGCGTAAGGTTGTTACTCTCTATCAGGGCAACATTATTTATCGTTTACGTGATTTACCTTCAATTTTGGTCAAGGCTAATCAAGCTTTACAAACTTTAGAAAAATACCGTAATGTTATGTTTCGAGAGTTGCAGCGCTTAGGTGGTCTGGAGTTTGAGGATATGGTCAATGTCTCTGAGGTATGTGAAGTTTTAAGAAGAAGTATACGAGTCCTGCATATAGCAGACGAGATTGAAAATTATATTATTGAATTAGGTACTGAAGGTAGATTAGTAAAAATGCAGTTAGATGAAATGGTAACTAATGTAAAAGATGAAGCTCTTTATATAATCCAGGATTATAGTAAAACCGAAGAAAGAACCCCGGAGGAATTAATAAATACCATGCTTAAGGCTTTTGAAGAAGATATTTCTGATTCGGTATATATTGCTAAACTCTTAGGGTTAGGAACTACTACCAGTCATCTGGACCAGCAAGTATCGGCCCGGGGGTACCGGATGCTGCAAAAGCTCCCCCGTATACCGGTACCTATTATAGAAAACCTGGTAGATCGCTTTGCTTTACTAAGTCATATTTTAAGAGCTTCTATTGAAGAATTAGACGAAGTCGAAGGTATAGGTGAGGTTAGAGCCAGGTCCATTAAGAATGGTTTGAAAAGGATGCAAGAACAGCTATTACTGGAATATATGGTATAAGGTCAATTTTAAATGAGAGTAGGGAAATCTAATTTTCCCTCTAATATGTAGACAAAGCCCGTTTTCAGAACGTTAAGTCTGGAAGCGGGTTTTTCTTTGGGGAAAAGCAAAAAGCATAAAAAAGAATCTCGCTTTATGACTTTTAGCAGATTCTGCAATTTGCATATAATACCGGGAATTTACTTGCATTCCATAAACTTTCAGCTTAGATTCAGCCCATTTTCAGTTAACAATTGAATAATGAATGAAGAAATATAGCAAAACGGAGTGATGAAAACTTATGACGGATTCCTTTAACTCGCCTGTTCCTTCGGAAAGTGCGATTTCAAACGATCCCCCGGGATTAGAAGATGATCTCTTTAAAGAAGTACTGGTCAAGAACCGTTTCCGTAAACTAGATAGAAAAAAGAAGATACTGCTCACATTGACAGCCGTAGTTGTTTTAGCTGCAGCCGGAATGGGTTTGCATAAGTTTTTAGGTACGGATGACCGGGCTGAATTTCTTACTACAGCAGTTGCTAAAGCCAGTATTATGGACACCATTGAAGCTACCGGAACTCTGGAGCCGGTTAAAATGTCGCAAATGGGCTTTAAAAATGACAGTACTATCATTGCTTTGAATGTACAGCCTGGTGACCAGGTTAGTACCGGACAGGTCTTAGCTCAGCAAGATCCGGCTACTTTAAAGGCGGCTTTAGAACAGGCCCGCAGTTCGTTGCTGCAAAATGAAATTAGTCTGCAAAGCTTAACTATGAATTATGAAAGCAATCAAAAAACTCTTAGTCAACAGGAACAACTGTTTGAAGCGGGGCTTATTGCGCAATCGGAACTGGATCTGGCTAGTAATAATTTGCGTAAAAGCGAGTTGGAGCTGGCCTCGGCAGAGGCCAAATTGGTTAACGATCAGGCCAAAATAGAACAGGCCCAGTCCGATTTGGATGGAGCTACCCTTATTGCTCCTTTTGACGGTATTATCGGGGCGGTAAATGGTCAAGTCGGGCAGATTAATGGTATCAACAGCAGCAGCAGTACTTTGCTGACGGTTATGAGCCAGGAACTGCAGTTAAGTGCTTTAGTTAATGAAGCCGATATCGGCCGGATTAAAGTAGGGCAGAAAGTAGAGTTTACCAGCAATGCTTATCCCAACCAAGTATTTCATGGTCAGGTGGTACGGGTTACTCCGGAAGCGCAAAGCGTCAGCAATGTTCAGTACTATCCCGTTTTAATATCTTGCGAGGACCCGGATAACCAGCTTTATTCAGGTATGTCGGTTTCGGCCACTATCATTGTGGTGCGGGAAGACGATGTTTTGACCGTTCCCATGATGGCGGCCAGCTTTGCTCAGAATTACCTGAGGCAAAATCCCCAGGTACGGGACGATTTGGCGGCTCCCTCTCCCGATTCTGCAAACGGTATTAAACCAAATTCTGATAATGAGCCGGATGCTGGTACTCAACCTGCTAATAACGGTAAGCCGCGCTCTTTGCCTACTGATTCGGGTGCAGAGCCGCAAATTGTTCGGGAAAAGGCTAGTGGCGATAATGATGAAGGCAGCCGGGGTATGGTAGTAGTACTGGAAAACGGCACTCCGGTAGTTAAAACCGTCCGTCTGGGCATGAGCAATGGCTCGGTTTATAAAGTCATCTCCGGTCTTAATGAAGGTGAAGAGGTGATTATCGGGTCAACTACGGTGAATAATAATTTGAGCTCCGGTTCAAGCTCCGGCAATCCCGGCAGTAGTCCCAATGTAAGGGCGAGAGGCGGCGGCGGTATGACTGTGGTCCGTCCTGGATTTTAGGCTGGTTAGGGAGGTGACCGTATGCACAAGAATCTTATCGATCTACATCATATAAGTAAGACCTATTACGGAGCCGGGGAGCCGGTTAAGGCCTTACGCTCGGTTTCCCTGAATGTTGCTACCGGCGAGATGCTGGCCATTATGGGTCCATCCGGTTCCGGAAAATCTACCCTTATGAATTTGCTGGGCTGTTTAGATGTCCCCGATTCCGGACGCTATGTTTTTGCCGGTTATGATGTAATGTCTTTGGAGCGGGATCAATTGGCTCATTTTCGCAATATATTAATCGGTTTTGTGTTTCAGAATTTCAATCTGCTGGCCCGGTCCTCGGCCTTGGAAAATGTATGTCTGCCCCTGGTATATGCGGGAGTACCGGCTAGAGAACGGTTGAAGCGCGGTTTGGAAATGCTGAAGCTGGTAGGTCTGGCGGGACGGGAGCACCATCGTCCCCAACAGCTTTCCGGAGGTCAGCAACAGCGGGTGGCTATTGCCCGGTCACTAGTTAACCGCCCCGCTCTGCTATTGGCTGATGAGCCTACCGGAGCTCTGGATACCAGAACTAGTATAGAAATTATGTCATTGCTGCAGCGTTTGCACCGGGAGCAGGGTTTGTCAATTGCCATCGTAACCCACGAACCGGATATAGCTTACCATTGCCAGCGTATTATCCGGATTAGTGATGGTTGTATCGTCAGTGATGAGGCCGTATCTTCTCCGCAAGAGGCGAACCTGGATATTAAAACAGAAATGACAGATAAGGCGGGATTAATGATATGAATTTACTTTCCAGCCTGCAAATGGCGTGGCGAAGCCTGGTGGTTAACAAAATGCGTTCCGCTCTTACCATGTTAGGGGTAATTATCGGGGTGGGAGCAGTTATTATTATGGTTGCCCTTGGTCAAGGTACCGCTGCGGGCATCACTGACAGGATTTCCAGCATGGGAGCCAATCTGCTCACCATTTCTCCGGGAGGCAGTTTTGGCCCTATTCGCGGAGGGAGCAGCAGTGCCCAATTAACTATGGGCGATGTGGAAGCTATTAAAGGCCTGCCTCTGGTGGAAAATGTTGCAGCAGAAGTCGGGGTAAACAATGCCACTATTGCTGCCGGCAGTAATACCTGGACTACCACGGTGACCGGTACCGTTCCCGAACTGATGATAATTAAAAACTGGTCTACGGCGGAAGGCAGTTTTTTTGAGAGTGAGGAAGTCGGGCAGATGAGCCGGGTAGCAGTACTGGGACGCACGGTGGCAGTCAATTTATTTGGTCAGGAATTGACCTCAGTCGGGCAATCTTTACGTATCAACGGCATTAATTTTACCGTTATAGGGGTATTGGAGGAAAAAGGCGGGAGCGGTATGTCCGATCAAGACGATATTATCTATATTCCGCTGACTACTGCCCAGCAGAGGTTTACCGGCTCCCAGAATGTGCGTTCTATTAATTTACAGGCGGTCAGCCCGGAGGCGTTGGCTCCTTTGAAAGAATATACTACTACGCTTTTACGGCAGCGCCACCGTTTAGCCGACAATGCTGAAGATGACTTCTATATTCAGGATATGACCGAGATTTTATCCACCATTGCAGATACTACCAAAATGCTGACTTTTTTATTGGGAGGTATTGCAGCCGTTTCTTTGCTGGTAGGGGGGATAGGTATTATGAACATCATGCTGGTTTCGGTAACCGAGCGTACCCGGGAGATTGGTATTCGCATGGCTATCGGGGCAACTACCCGGGCTATTTTATCCCAGTTTTTAATTGAGGCTTTATTGCTGTGCTTTATGGGCGGAGTCATAGGAGTGCTGATGGGATGGGGAGTTTCTTACATATTAAGCTTATTGGCTGGTTTGACCATAAAGATATCTCCCGGGCTGGTCCTTATTTCTATGGGATTTTCGGTGATGATCGGTTTGTTTTTCGGTTATTATCCGGCCCGCAAGGCAGCTAATTCCAACCCCATCGAAGCACTGCGTTTTGAATAATAATTACAGAAGGAGGTCGCCTCAATGTTTAGATGGCGGAAAAGATTTTTTATTTTCCTGATGACAGGAATTATTGCCTGCAGTTTCCTGACTGTGTCGGAGCCGGTGTGGGCCGTCAGTCAAGAGACTGAACTGAAGCTGTCTTTAGAAGAAGCGGTTAAGCGGGCCATAGCTCGCAGCCATACTGTCCGGCTGGCCGAATATAATGTGGAACAAGGCGAGATAAGCCGGGAGGAAGCCGCTTCCAAGGTAAATTGGACTCCCCTGTCAGGTGGCAACGATGAAGCTAGCCGGGTTTTTTTAAGCTTGGTACAGCAGGATATAAATTTGCAGGTTAGCAAGCAGGATCGTATTTTAGAGGAAGACAGCATTGCTTATCAAGTTTATCAGAAATATACTGAGGTTTTATCCGCTCAGGAAAAACTAAAAGCGGCGGAGATAGCTCTTGAATATGCGCAGTATCAGCATTTAGCAGCGCAAATAGGCTTTAGTGCCGGTACGGTAAGCTGGCAAAATGTAAAATCAGCCCAGGTGAATTACAATAACCAGGAAAGTAACCTGGCTCAAAGCCATTCTAATCTGGAGCAAAGTTATGTGCAGTTAAATGAATTAATCGGATTGAATGGTAAGCAAAGACCGGTATTGACCGATGATTTGACCTGGTCTCCCCTTGAAGTAAGTGATTTGGATTTGGAAATTACCCGCCGTCTTTCTGGCAATCCAACTTTATGGAAAGCACAGAAGTCAGTGGAACTGGCGGAGCTGTCCTTGCAGCTTTATACCGTTTCGGGGGAAGTTACCGGTAACAACTACCGCTCCCGAGACCTGGACATCAGCAAAGCAGAGCTATCGGCAGCCCAGACCAAAGCTCAATTGCAGCAAAGCCTGCGTAATACTTATGCTAGTATCTGCAGTTTGCAGGAACAATACAATACCCAGCAACAGGCTTTGAAATTAGCAGAAGAGCAATATCAGGGGTTACTGCTCAAATACGAAATGGGACTTATACCAAAAGGAGACCTGCTGGCTTCCCAAACGGATTTGAGCAGCAAAGGCCAGTCGCTTAAAGCGTTAGTTTATCAACATGAGCTTCTGAAAATGAAGTTTGCCAAACCCTGGGTATAGAAACATTTCAGCCGTTCAGATATGATAGGAATATGATGATAGGCGGTGACCGGGTATGCATCCTTTGAAAGACATTAAAATTCTGGTGGTAGACGATGAGCCGAATATACTGCAATTTTTGGAGTTGGGATTACGCAATGAGGGCTTCAAAGTGCAGACTTGTCAGGACGGTATTACTGCCATAACTATGCTGGGAGAATTCCAACCCCAGGTAGTTATCCTGGATGTGATGATGCCGGGGATGGACGGTTTTGAGGTATGCCGTATGCTGAAAAAGACGGAAAATCTGGCGGTTATTATGCTGACTGCCCGTGACGAGGTAGACGACCGGGTCAAAGGGCTTAACTTGGGAGCTGATGATTATATGGTCAAACCTTTCAGCTTTGAAGAATTGCTGGCCCGGATCTACGCCCGGCTGCGCAACCAGTTTCCTCATCTGTTTAGCGAAGTCCATGTGGGGCCATTTTTAATTGATGACCGCCGCAAAGAAATCAAAATGGATGAACGATTACTGGAGCTTTCTCCTACCGAATATGAGCTGCTTAAATTTTTGGTTTTAAATCGCGGTTTAGTTTTAAGTAAAACTTTGATACTGGACCGGGTATGGGGGTATGATTTTGGCGGTGATCAGAATATAGTAGAAGTATATATTAGGTCACTACGCGATAAGCTGGGGGACAAAAATCATTAACTCATCCGTACTTTGCGCGGATCAGGCTACCGGGTGGATTTGCCATGAAAAAAGAACACTTTACCATAGGGGGGCTGCTGTCTCCCCATTCTTTGCGTACCCAGCTTTTATCCCGTACTCTGCTTATTCTGGCTTTGGTATTGTTGCTGGTCGGTTTTCTGCAATATTTGTTTATGCAGGAAGTAATCTATCGCAATAAAGCTATGAGTTTGCAGAGCCAGGTTTTATCGATTCCTCCTCCGGCCTGGAAAACGCTTACTATTTCTACCCCCAATGAACGGCTGCTGCTACGATATTATTCTACAGAAACAACCTTGGCGTTTATTGATACAGAGGGCAGTTACTCGGTGTTATCTGATAATCACGATAATCTTTATCCTCTCCGTCTGGACGATGCAGATTATGATAATGCTATGGAAAATACCTCGCGCTTGAGCTATCAGGTGGTCCATTTCCGGGATCAGGAACATCTGGTAGTACTACAGCCGGTCAGCATTAGAACAAATTCCGAAGGGGTACTGCGAGGCAGTGAAGCATTGATGGGAGTAGTTCAAATCAGCACTCCTACTGCACCGCTTAAAGCGTTGCTGCTGCGCCAGTTGTTTACTTTCCTATTTCTGTCTTTACTAGCTTTGCTCTTGGGGCTGGCACTTTTTTCACCACTGCTGAAAAAGACCTTGGTTCCTTTATCTAATATGGTGGATACTGCCGGACAGATCGATGCCGGTAATCTGGACCGGCGTTTTCCTATAAAACAAGGTCAAGAGGAAATCGACCGGCTGTCGGAATCTTTTAACGGTATGCTGGAACGTCTGGAAGCGTCTTTTAAAGCGGAAAAGGAAACCCAGGCGCAAATGCGTCAATTTATTGCTGACGCTTCTCATGAACTACGTACTCCGCTAACTTCCATCCACGGTTTTCTGGAAGTCCTGTTGCGGGGGGCTGCCAACCAACCCGAGGAATTGGAAAAAGCCTTAAAAAGTATGCACAGTGAATCACAACGTTTAAACAAGCTGATTCATGATCTGCTGCTGTTAAGCCGTATGGACCGTACCCCCCAGATAGAAGTACAGGCCGGATTTTTAGATGAAGTAGTCCGGGAAATGGAGCCGCAATTGCGCATTTTAGCTGGGTCCCGCCAGCTTAGCCTGAATATTCAGCCCCGGGTAAACTGCCTATACAATAGTGACCAGATCAAGCAGGTAATTTTAAATCTTTTCCAGAATGCGGTGCAGCACACCGATCCGGTCGACGGCCATATCCGGGTCTTTTTGGGAGAGAAAGACAAGGGAGCCTTACTATCGTTGCAAGATAATGGCCCCGGTATCGGCAGTAAACATATTGCCAATATTTTTGACCGCTTTTACCGCAGCGATTCTTCCCGGACCCGTAAATACGGAGGAGCCGGATTAGGCTTAGCCATTACTAAGTCTATTGTTGATGCTCATCAAGGGGTGCTGGAAGTAGAAAGTCAGGAGGGGCAGGGATGCACTTTTACCGTGTGGCTGCCCAGCCCGTAAAAAAAACCGCCTCCAATCTTGCGATTTTAAGCGGTTTTTCTCCGAGGCTTTTGTTTACAGCCCTTTTCTATTGGCTTACGGCGTGCCATTACGCTGACTGCTCAAATTGGCTGTTGTAAAGTTCCGCATAGAAGCCGTTTTTCTCCAGCAGTTCCGCGTGGGTTCCGGCCTCTACAATGTTGCCGTCGTTCATAAATAAAATCATATCAGCGTTCTTGATGGTGGAGAGTCTATGGGCTATGACAAAGGAGGTCCGGCCAGCCGTGAGCTTATCCATGGCCTCCTGCACAATGCGTTCCGTTCTGGTATCCACCGAGCTGGTCGCCTCATCCAGGATTAAGAGTGGCGCGTTTTGGATCATGGCTCGCGCAATGGTGACAAGCTGCTTTTGTCCTAAAGACAGGCTAGTTTTGTCGTTTAATACGGTGTCATAGCCCTGGGGCAGGGTTTGGATAAAATGATGCAACCCTACCGCTTTACAGGCGGCAGTAATCTCCGCGTCGGTCACGCCCGGCTTAGCGTAAATGATATTCTCCTTGATGGTTCCCTCAAAAATCCAAGTATCCTGCAAAACTATGCAAAACTGTTCATGCACATTTTCCCTGGTCACCTGATGGGTGGGAATACCGTCCAGTAAGATTTCGCCGCCGTCCAGCTCATAAAAACGCATCAGAAGGTTCATAATGGTGGTCTTGCCCGCCCCGGTCGGGCCAACAATGGCGATCTTTTGTCCGGCCCGGATTTGGGCGGAAAAATCGTGGATGACCGGGGTATCTTTTTCATAGCCAAACTTGACATGCCTGAATTCCACATGGCCTTTTACATTGGTGAGCAGTTTCGCTTTTTGGCTTTCCTCCGTCAATTCTTCTTCCTCTAAGAAAGCGAAGACACGCTCGCTGGCAGCAGCCGTCCGTTGCAGATTTTGCATAGCCTGGGCCAGTTGTGATAGGGGCTGGGTAAAGAGACGGACATACATTATGAACGCAACAATCACCCCAAAAGAAATGGTTCCGTTCATGGCGAGGGCCGCGCCGACTACGCAGACGGCCAAATATCCGAAATTGCCGATAAAGTTCATAAAGGGTATCATCATCCCTGATATAAATTGGGATTTCCAGGCGCTGCTGTACAAGGTTTCATTTATTTTCTCAAAGGTCGCCTTGGCTGCCTGGCCGCCGTTATATGCCTTGACCACATTATGCCCCGAATAGATTTCTTCAATATATCCGTTGATTTCCCCCAGTCCCTGTTGCTGTATGATAAAATATTTTTGCGATTTGGACATACTCAACATCATAAACCCAAATCCAAACAAACTGGAAACAATGGCAGTTAACGCTAAAATCCAGTTGGTATAAAACATCATAATAAGCGAACCGGCAAACATTGCAACTGCCCGCACCAGCGAGTCAATGCTTTGATTTAAGGTCTGTCCAATGGCATCCACGTCATTGGTCACACGGCTGAGCACATCGCCGTAGCTGGTAGAATCAAAATAGCGAAGTGGCAGCCGATTGATTTTGGCGAAAATATCCTCGCGCATATTTTTTGAAATTTTGGCGGTGATGGTTGCCATCATAAAATTCTCCACAAAGCTGAACAAGGCTGATCCAGCGTAGAAAAACACCAGCAGCATAGCGATACTCATGACTGCGTTCAGGTCAATAGCATTAATCACCGGCTGACCGTTAATCAGCATAGGCAGCCCTTTGGCAATCTCATTAGTCATATCTTTTAGTTTATCAGGGCCGATAATTTGCAGCACGGTGCTGCCAGCCGCGATGATCAGCGCAATCACAATCACAGGTATATACTGGTGGCAATAACGAATAAGTTTGCCCCAAGTGCCCTTAAAATCGTGGGCCTTCTCTACAGGCCCGCGCATAGGACCGCGCCCGCCTGCCATACCGGGCATTCTTTGAGTTGTACTCATATTTTTATCGCTCATGATGCCAGCTCCTTCTCACTTAATTGTGACATGGCAATTTCCTTATATATGGGGCAGTTTTCCAGCAGCTCCCGGTGGGTGCCCTTACCTACCATCCGGCCTTCATCCAGCACAATAATCTGATCAGCGTCCATAATAGTGCCGATACGCTGGGCGACAATCATGGTGGTTACACCGGCAGTCTCTTTTTTCAACATACTGCGCAAAATGCGGTCGGTTTTATAGTCCAGCGCTGAGAAAGAGTCATCAAAAATGTAGACTTCCGGCTGACGGCAAATGGCACGGGCAATGGCCAGACGCTGTTTTTGCCCCCCGGACACATTCGCGCCGCCTTGGGAGATGGCGGCCTCATAAGCGCCGTCCATATTCTCCACAAAATCGGTACTCTGAGCGATGCGCACGGCTGTTTCAATTTGATTTTCCCCCCAGCTGCCGCTTCCGTTGTCTCCATAAGCAACATTGGAGCTGACGGTGCCTTTGAACAGGACCGCCGTTTGTGGTACATAGCCGATTTTATTATAGAGTGACTCGAGACGATATTCCTTTACATTGACGCCATCCAGCAGCACTTCACCCTCGGTAGCGTCGAAAAAGCGAGGTACCAGATTGATGAGCGTCGATTTTCCGCTCCCGGTAGAACCTATAAACGCGATGGTTTCTCCTTGCTTTACCGTAAAGTTGATATCCCGCAGTACATAATCAGCCGCATCCGGGTATTTGAAGCTGACCTGCCGGAAGGTTATTTCACCCTTTTGTTCCGGCCGGCCCTCGGTTACACTTCCTTCACGGATTGTCGGTACTGTGTCCAGTACCTCATTAATACGTTTGGCGGAAACGCTAGCCCTCGGCAGCATAATAAACATCATAACCATCATCATGAAAGACATAATCACCTGCAGGGCGTAAGAGGAGAAAACCACCATGTTGGAAAACAGGGTCAGTTTATCAGCTGCCCCGGCTGAATTAATCAGATAGGCCCCTACCCAATAGATCGCAAGGGGCAAGCCGTTCATAACTATGGTCATCGTGGGCATCATAACCGACATGGCACGGTTGGTAAACAATTGGGTGTTGGTAAGCTCCTCATTAGCGGTTGCAAATTTCTCCTTTTGATAACCTTCGGCATTATAGGCACGAACTACGCGTAATCCGATGAGATCTTCCCTGGTGACCCGGGTTAGGTTATCGATTAAGGTCTGCATTTTACGGAATCTTGGCAACACGAAACTCATGATAAGCCCGATAACAGTCACCAGAATCACAATAGCCACCGCCATGGTCAACGACCATTCAAATCCCTTCCCGACAATTTTACTTACCGCCCAAATTGCCATAATAGGGGCTTTAATCAAAATTTGCAGTGCCATGATGACCAGCATCTGGATTTGCATGACATCATTAGTCGAACGTGTGACCAGGCTCGAAATGGAAAATCGCTTGATTTCCTCTAAAGAAAAGTCTCCAACCTTATGAAAGATTAAGCTGCGTATCCGTTGGGAAAAAGACGCCGCGATACGCGCTGCGAAAAAACCGACAATAACAGCGGAAGCCAGGCTCCCCAAGGCGCACAAAAGCATGAAACCCCCGGTTTGCCAAATTTTTTCTATGGGACTGCCTGGTGTTTGCACCAACTGGGTGATTTGCGCCATATAATCCGGCAGTTTTAAGTCAAGCCATACTTGTGCTACGATGAACACCAAGCTTAGCAGGATCTGCTTGATTTCTTGGGGTTTAAGGTATTTAAAGATTTTAATCATTTCGATCCTCCACTTAGTTAATAGCATTACTATCTAATAGTGTTAGTATTTGGGTCAATTACTAGCGGTCAATTATCAATTAACCGCTTCAGAGCGTCAAAAAAGTCCAATAGCTGCGTTGTTAAGGTCAGCCCGTTCAATCGACGTACCTATGTACGTCTCAATCACGTTCTTACCTTAACGCCTTGCTCTTAAACTTTTTTGCTCGCTCTGAAATGCACACTTTTTCAAAAGTCTCTTGACCACTTTATTTGCTGTCCTTTATCCCGCTTTTCCAAAGCTCGGCCAGCTTGCCGGTAATGCGGATATATTCCCTGGCATCATCATCTCCTAAAAGACGAAGCATTTTCACCGTATTTTGAATCAGCTCCTGCTGATGTTTTTGTGCTGAATCCCGGCCTTCCTCGGTAAGCCTAATCAAAATTCTTCTGCGGTCGTTTTTGTCAATATCACGGATGATGAACCCTTTACGCTCCAAGCTGTTTAAGGCGGCGGCAGTCCGTGCTGAGCTGATGTTCATGATATTGCTGATTTCGCCCGGCACCACATCATCACCCTGGTGAAAGAGGTAGTGTAGCACAAAAATTTCCCCTTGCATTGATTCGGTAATTTTTTTCTGTGGCCGGGACTTGTGAAGTAATTGCATATTTTGCAGGAACTTGGTGGCCAGCTCTGTATAATCCATAGTTGCACCTTCTTTTCAGGTAGATTATCTAACAGTATTACATAATAACGATGTTAGACGATTTTGTCAAGAGGGCGAACGGCCTTACCATACAACAGCTGGGAAGATTAACCAGGAAAGGCTTGCCGTAGATGAACCTCTAAAGGAGATTGAGGCAAAACAAGAAAAGGCTACTGGCAAATAGCCCATAGCCCAATTTTTAATCAAGTATTACTAATGAATATTTAAACTCTATTTTTTTCCACTAATCAGGTCATATTAAAAACGCCCAAGGCACTAGCTTTTTTGTATTCTTGTATAAATACGTCGTACAAGTTAATATCTAAAGCATTGCAAAGTGCCGCCGCATAAAATAAAAGCTTACCTAATTCTCCGGTAATAACTTCATCACAGTGGCTGCATAGATGGCCCCGTAAATGATTGTCTAAAATAGCTTTTAAATCGGCAAAGGAATCAACATCTTCAGGTACTTGTATTTTTGCAGCTTGAATTTTCATGCAACCACAGTCAGTTACAGTTTTAGTTACCGCACGATTAACTTTACAGGAAGACTCGGAAAGCTTGGAAAGGATATCTAGGATACTATGATGACGGATGAGTAAGTCACCGACAACATTTTGAAACTCATCACAAATCAAGTCCTTCATTAAAGACTTGCCCCCTTTTTCCGCGAGTTTTATAAATTATAGCCTGTGCCCTTAGTGCTTGTCAATTTGGAGGGGGACAATGTGGACTTAGCTTGATAGCTAAAATTTCAAACTATAACCTTATATCTTAGAATATAACAAAAATTCTAGATACCATGGATTAAATTACCAGAAATAATTAATTTTTTAACTTAAGATGGTATAATTATCCACCTCAATTAGAAGAATAATAATGGAGGTGTTATATGTATGTTTAAGAAATTTAATTTTTCTAAATCACTTTTAGTTTTAGCACTCATATTTGGTTTTTGGGTGATGTCTATTTCAAGAATCTTTATTAGTGTTGATTTATTCTATCAGTCATTAATCGGTGTAGGTGCCGCAGTTAGTTTTTACTTTGGGTTTGGCTGGATTATAGCCTTGGTAAACAAGGGAGTTCGAGGTATTAACTGGCTCATGGATACTACTTCTATTGAAGTTCTATTAGGCGGGAGTGCCGGCCTGCTAATTGGAATAATAGTAGGTGTTTTAAGTAGTTTTCCCCTGTCCTTGATAAATGGGCTGGGGGCCTATCTTACCATTTTAGTTTTTATAATTTGTGGATATTTAGGGCTTAAGATTGGTTCGCGCCGTGCTTTTGACTTTTTTAAGCTCCTACATAATAGTAATCTAACTTTAGCTGCTACTGGTCCTAGTGATAACTTTAAAGTTTTAGATACCAGTGCAATTATTGATGGCCGCATATATGATGTATGTTTAAGCAAATTTGTTGATGGTAAATTAGTAGTTCCCACTTTTGTCATAGAAGAATTGCAGCACATTGCTGATTCTTCCGATACCTTAAGAAGAAACAAAGGACGTAGGGGTTTAGACTTGCTTTCCAAAATGCAAAAGCATCCGGCCATAAAAATTGATATAATTGAGGCGGATATTAGTGAGGAAAAGGAAGTAGATAATAAACTATTGCGTTTATGTAAAGAAATGCAGGCCAGTATAATAACTAACGATTATAATTTAAACAAAGTAGCTGAATTGCAGGGCATTAATGTATTAAATATTAATGAACTAACCAATGCGGTTAAAGTAATTGTTTATCCTGGTGAAACTATGGCTATTAGTGTAATTAAAGAAGGCAAAGAGGAAGGCCAGGGGGTAGGGTATTTAGAAGATGGAACTATGGTAGTAGTGGAAGATGCCCATAGTGATATCGGCAATGATATTGAAGTAGTAGTAACCAGCGTTTTCCAAACTGCGGCCGGACGTATGATATTTACCCGTAAGAATAAGGAAGATGGTATAACTGCGAACAGCCTAGGTCATTCTTTGTCTAATGTACAAGAGGTGAATTTGTATGGCTAACAACCTTAAGGTTGTTATAGCGGCGGCCGGCACGGGAAGCCGCATGGGAAGCAATATTAACAAACAGTATATGTTATTAAAGGGAAAACCGGTTTTGTATCATGCGGTAAGTACCTTTAACCAGATGGATTTAGTAGAGGAAATTATTGTAGTAGCTCACCCGGAAGAAGTCGATTACTGCCAAAAAAATATTATAGATAAATATAATTTAACTAAGGTGACTAAAGTTATTCCGGGTGGAAGTCAAAGACAGGAATCGGTTTGGCAAGGGTTGCAAAACTTAAGTAAAGATACCCATTTAGTGGCTGTTCACGATGGTGCCCGGCCACTTATTTATCCTGAACTTATTCTTAAAATTTACCATGCAGCTAATAAATATGGAGCTGCCATTCCTGGGGTTTTAGCTAAAGATACTCTAAAGACTATTGATGAAAACGGTTTTGTAAGGGAAACTTTAGATAGATCTCGTATTATAGCGGTGCAAACTCCTCAAATATTTAATTATTCCCGCTTGGTTAAGGCTTACCAAGCAGCATACCAGGATAACTTTATCGGCACTGATGATGCCTCACTGTATGAAAAATATATAGATCAGGTTAAGTTCGTGATGGGAGATTACCATAACTTAAAAATAACTACACCGGAAGATTTAGTTGTCGCCGAACAGCTAATTTAAGAATCAGAGGGATGCTTGATTGCTTCTATAAACAGTAATGGATTTAAAGAAAGAGGTACGGGTGGAGGTTAAGGATAACTAATAATTACTCCTAACTCACACCTTACTACAAAACAAAGGGGAGAAAAATGTTGCGGGTAGGAATAGGATATGATGTGCATAGGCTTTGTGAAGGACGCAAGCTTATTTTAGGCGGAGTGGAAATTCCTTATCATCAAGGACTTTTAGGACATTCAGATGCGGATGTTTTAGTGCACGCTATATGTGATGCTTTATTAGGGGCAGCCGGTCTAGGAGATATTGGCCGCCATTTTCCTGACAATGAGGCGCAATATAAAGATATAAACAGTCTTATTTTACTGCAGGAAGTAGCTGAAAAGTTAGCCAACCTTGGCTACACCATAGCTAATATAGATAGTACTATAATTGCGCAAGCCCCTAAATTAGCCCCGTATATACCGGAGATGTGCCAAATGCTGGCTTTAACCTTAAATATTGCGGTGGATAAAGTAAATGTAAAAGCTACCACTACGGAACAGCTAGGCTTTGAAGGGCGTAAGGAAGGCGTATCTGCTCAAGCTATAGCTTTGATTAGTAAGGGGTAAGGTGTGAGGTGTAAGGTAGGGGCGGCCTTGGGTCGCCCCAGACTGTCCGAAAACCATAAAAAAATCAAAGAAAAAAAGAGTATACAGGCACCGAGAAAACGGAAAAAAAGCTATAATAAACATAAAAGAGTAAGAATGGCGG